>CAZOSE010000039.1:0-9279 GCA_964582385.1 uncultured Lachnospiraceae bacterium | reverse complement strand
GTCTCAGGGTTGCTAAGATTTTGAATATCATATCCTACTGTTAAAACTATTTGGTCTGTAACAAGCCTTTTATCCACCAAATCAAGAGCTAGTAGGTCAGTCATTTCCCTTACGATCAATTTCCCTTTATCAAAAGTATAAGGACGATGCAATACTTGACCTGATCCAAGACTGTTTGACTTTGGTTTATATGCCTTAATATCTTCAATCGTACAGGGTTCATAGCCCCAAGCATGATCAATCAAAAGCTCAGCATTTACGCCAAACATCTCATAGAGTAAATCCTCGTTATAATAATCATTAGCCTTACCAATAGAGCATCTTGCAACATCTCCCATTGTATATAAACCTTGCTCTTCTAGCCTTTTAGTATATCCTCTTCCTACACGCCAAAAGTCTGTAAGAGGTCTATGAGACCAGAGCAATCTTCTGTAGCTTATTTCGTCTAGTTGGGCAATAGTGACACCTTCTTCATTTGCTAACGTATGCTTTGCACGAATATCCATAGCCACCTTAGCTAAATACAAGTTTGTACCTATTCCAGCTGTTGCTGTGATTCCTGTGTTTTCAAGTACATCTAGGATGATTTTCGTTCCAAGTTCATGGGCTGTAAGATCATAAGTCTTTAAATAATTGGTCGCATCAATAAAAACCTCATCAATAGAATATACATGTATATCTTCAGGAGCAATGTATTTTAGATATATATCATAAATCCGGGTACTATACTCTATATAGCATGCCATTCTAGGGGGAGCAACAATGTAATCTACGGATAAGCTTGGTGTGGTTTTTAATTCATTATCATCAGTTGAAGCTCCAGAAAAAACCCTCTCTGGCACATTTCTTAGCCTTTTTGCATTTACTTCCTTAATAATCTGCACCACCTCAAAGAGCCTTGGTCTACCTGGAACTCCTTGTGCCTTAAGTGGGGGAGAGACGGCAAGACAGATAGTTTTATTAGTGCGACTTGCATCTGCTACTACTAAGTTAGTGGTCATGGGGTCAAGTCCTCGTTCCATACACTCAACAGATGCATAAAATGACTTTAGGTCAATTGCTATATATGTTCTATTAAATGTTTGTTGCTTCATTTTGACTACCTTTCCTCCCAAAGATTGCTATATTATAAATTCTGAATTAGTAATTTTCCCGATAAATTAAGGTTCTTAGCCTCTTCCCCTACAGCTCATAAGGTGTTACCTGATAAACGTAATAATTCAACCAATTACTATATATTAGATTTGAATGAGCCCTCCACAGTAGCAGAGGCTTTTTCTCTGGATTATCATCTGGGTAGTAATTCTTAGGAACTTCTATAGGTAGGTTTTTAGCCTTATCCCTTTTATACTCATTATCAAGAGTTATTCTGTCATATTCAGGGTGGCCAAACATAAATACCTGTCTTCCTTCCTGAGCCATAGCCAGGAAAACTCCTGCTTCTTTAGAGTCAGCTAGGATAGTTATTTCTGGATTTGCTTCCATTTCTTCTTGGGATACAGTAGTGTGCCTAGAATGGGGTATATAAAACATATCATCAAAACCACGCACTAGTGGAACTTTTCTATGGTGTACATCATGGGGAAATACTCCAAAAAGTTTCTTATCAAGAGTTACTTTCCCAATTCCATAATGGTGATACAAGGCTGCTTGTGCTGCCCAACAAATGAATAGGGTGGATGTAACATTTTTGTCAGCCCAGTCTATAATACGAACTAATTCATCCCAATAATCTACTTCTTCAAACTCCATAAGTTCTATTGGCGCTCCAGTTACTATTAAACCGTCATACTTAATATCTTTCACATCTTCATAAGTATAGTAAAATTGGTCCAAATGGCTGGCTTTAGTATGTTTAGAACTATAAGTTGCTGTAGTTAAGAATGTTACATCAATCTGAAGTGGGGTGTTTGATAAACACCTCATTAGTTGTACCTCTGTATCTTCCTTTAAAGGCATCAGGTTGAGTATTGCTATTCTTAGAGGACGAATATCTTGAGTAAGGGCACGATTTTCATCCATAATAAATATATTTTCATTTTCTAATATTCGTTTTGCTGGCAAATCACTTTGTACTTTTATCGGCATTATTATCACGTATAATCCAATTTATTCTATAAAAGTTATTGGATTTTCCTTCCTCCCAGTCTCTAAGCTAGGGTGATTAAAATTTATATTAATTCATTTGAACTAATCACTTTACATCATTTTATCAGATCTATAAATTCTTCCTCTGAAATAATCTCTATACCTAATTCTTTAGCCTTTTTATTCTTAGATGAGTTTGATTCTTTATTATTATTAATTAAATAATCCGTATTACCCGAAACCGCTGATACCACTTTCCCACCTAAATCTTCGATTATGGCCTGTAATTCTTTTCTATTAGTATAATGATTTAGTGAACCTGTTATTACTATACTCTTATCTAGTAGGACTTGAGGCACATCTATTGTTATAATTTCAAAGTCAATTTCTTTAAGTATTTTATCTACTTCTTCTTGCTTGTGGTCATCTTCGAAATACTCTAGGAAAGAGTCGGCAATTATACCTCCTATGCCAGGAATTGTAAGAAGTTCTTCTTTAGTCGCTTTTCTAATTTTATCAAAGTCATTATCAAACTTACTACATATAATTTTTGCTGTAGAAAGTCCTATATTCTTGATTCCTAAACTATATAACACACGGGCTGGAGTGGTTTTTCTAGCCCTATTTACAGAATTAATTAGGTTGGTATATGACTTTTCTCCTAAGCCTTCCATGGTTACTATGTCTTCTTTATATTTTTCAAGTTTAAATATATCTGATATTTCATTAATATAGCCTTGTAAAACAAACTTTTCTATGGTTGCTTCAGATAGGCCTTCTATATTTAAGGCATCTCGGCTTGTAAAATGGTCGAAGGTTTTTATTTTTTTAGCTGGACATTCATTGTTAATACAATATAAAACCTTTACATCATTTGCTTCTTGAAGTTTAGTTTCACCATGGCAAACAGGGCACTGGTCTGGAAGTTCTATACTTCCACTTCTTGTTAAGTTGTCTGCAATTTGAGGAATAATCATATTGGCTTTATAAACTCTTATGGTATCTCCCTCGCCAAGTTCTAGTGCTTCCATAATGCTAATATTATGGATACTTGCCCTACTAACTGTTGTTCCTTCTAATTCAACTGGATCAAATATAGCAATTGGATTAATAAGACCTGTTCTTGAAGCACTCCACTCTATATTGGTTAGAATAGTTTCTTTAATTTCATCTTCCCACTTGAATGCAATTGAATCCCTTGGAAATTTTGCAGTAGTCCCAAGAGACATACCATATTCTATATTATCAAAGTTAAGAACAAGACCGTCTGATGGAATATCAAAATCAGCAATCTTACCTGCAAACCATTCAACTGTTTCTTCTAGGTTGGCATCATTTACCTCTTTATACTCAACCATATCAAATCCTAAATCACCAAGCCATTTCATTTGATTTTTTCTAGAGTTATTAAAATCAAGGACGTCACTTGTGCTTACTAATGAAAACCCAAAGAAATGTACATTTCTTTTAGCTGTAATCTCATTATTAAGTTGTCTTACACTACCACTACAAAGATTTCTAGGATTCTTATATCTACCCTCAATGTCAGCAATTTCATTATTAATTTTATTAAAATCAGAATATTTTATAACTGCTTCACCACGAAGAACTAATTCACCATTATAAGATATCTTAAGAGGAATGTTGGTAAAAACTCGGGCATTATTAGTGATTACTTCACCAATCTCACCGCTACCTCTTGTTACTGCTCTTGTAAGTTCTCCCCCGTTATAGGTTAGCACTATTGTTAAGCCGTCTAACTTCCATGATAAAATCCCTGTATGACTTCCAAGCCAGGATACTAATTCTCCTGTTTCTTTTGTTTTGTTTAAAGAAAGCATAGGTATATCGTGGGTTGTCTTAGGTAGTTCACCTAATACCTCATAACCCACATTAATTGTTGGACTATTAGATAGTAAGATGCCTGTTTCGCTTTCTAGTAATTCAAGTTCATCATATAAAGCATCATATTCGAAGTTACTCATTATCTCTCTATCTTCTTGATAATAAGCCTTAGCCGCTTCATTAAGTAACTTCACTAATTCTTTTATACGTTTTGATTTATCTGTCATAGCTACCTCTTAATTTTAATATTTTCTTTAACAAAAATCCGATTATTTTTTTCTTATAACTAATTAATTTCATCATTGTTTTTATCTAAAATTATTTCCTTTAATTCTTCCAATTCTTTTTCTGTTACATTGCGATAAGTTCCCTCTTGTAAATTACCAAGATTTATGTTTATAACTCTAATCCTTGTAAGTTCTGCCACCTTATAGCCAAAATACTCACACATTCTTCTAATCTGCCTATTCATACCCTGGCTAATAATAATTCTGAATGTGAATTTATCTATGGAAGTAACCACGCTAGGCCTTGTCAGTGTATCTAGTATGGGAACAGGATTAGACATTCCTTCTATAAACTTTTGATTAATAGGCTTATTGACCTTTACTATATATTCCTTCTCATGATAATTACTGCCTTTAGCTATTAATTGATTAAGGTCACCATCATTAGTTAGGAGAATTAATCCTTGGGAATCCTTATCTAATCTTCCAATATAGGATATTCTCTTGCCATAATCTATATAATCAATAATATTATTATGAACACTCTTATCTCCTGTACACTCAACTCCCACAGGCTTGTTAAATGCTATTAAGATCAGTTCTTCTTGGTAAGAGACTAACTTACCTCTAACTTTTACTTCCTGATTCTTTGATACTTGGTCACCAAGTTTAGCAACTTGATTATCTATGGTAACTTTACCTTCTTCTATATGTTTGTCTGCCTGTCTTCTAGAGCAAAAACCTGCATCACTTAAATATTTGTTAATTCTAACAGTTCCATTATCTTTAAATGGATTTATTATCTTTTTCTTTTTAGCCATTGTTCTACCTGCTTTTCTTGCAATTCCTCTAGTTCTTTGGTTCCTAATATTATAACAATTCACTGCTTAAAGTACAAGGCTCTTTTAAATCGCAAAAAACGGCCCCTGCATAGTAATGCAAGAACCGCTCTATTATAATTATAAAAATACATTCTGAGTAATTATATAACCTTTGTATCTGAATCACTTTGAACTTAACACAATCTAGTTATCTGTAGATTCCTGATCCTCTTCCTCTGTTGCCTGACTACTTTGGTCAACCTCGCCTATCTCATCAGTTTCTGTTGTTTCTTCAGTCTCTCCTGCTTCCACTGTTTCTTCAGGCTCTGATGACTGGTTGTCTTCAGCTGCTGCTTGAGAATTGCTTTCATATAACTTTGCATAAAATTCTGCTAAAACTTGATCTTTATCTAAGGCTGCAAGTAGCTGAGTATTAACACCCTCTACAAATTCATCATATGCATTAGTTTCTTCAAATTCAGCAATAAAAGCTTTAGTTTCTTCTGATACTTCTCCATTAAAGATAAAAGGAGCTTTATCATCTTCTTTAACTACTAGGAATCTAGTTGCTGCTGGAGCTGGTGTATCAATCCCTACAAACTTAACATCATGATAAACATATACTAAGCTTACATCTTCCTTAGAAGCATCAATACTATAAACTGTAATATTATCATACTTTTCAATAATATTAGTCTCACGTTCTATTGCTTCAATATCAATTAATGAAACATCATTAACTAATTTTGCAAATACTTCAACATTTGGTTCAAGCTTAGAATCCATATAGGCCATAATAAGTTCTACTATATCAGCGTCTGCATTCACTTCTAACTCTGGTTCGGCTTCTTCAGTCTCAGCTTGAATTGTATCTTGTGTAGAATTATCACCACTTATAATACCATCTTTTCCTTTAAAGGAAGCTATCTGACTTTCTGCATCTAATTGATTAAGTACTTCACCTTCAGCACTATCTTTACCTGTCCCACTCTTATCAGAACCATTCACCAAAGAGAAGGCCAATGTACCTATACCAAGTACAATAAAACCAGCTATTACTATGAGTTTTTTGTGTTTTAATTTTAAATTCATGACGTATATATCTCCTTATTATACGAATATGTATGTATATCCATAAACTACTAATATCTATTATATTACCTGTGTTGTAATTAATTAACATGTAAAAAAGCTGACCATATATAATATCAGCTTTAATACTTTGAAGTTATTGTACCAAAAATTATTAAGTAATGCAATAGCTAATTGTTAAATCTTTTAATAATTTTAACATTTTTGTAACATTTGGAATTATTAGTTTAATAAGTTAAATCCTACCATATAATTTAGTCATATATTTAATTTTACTAATTAAGTCCTCTGTAATTTCTCCTTCTTGTAATCTCCACCTCCAGTTGATGGCAACTGTAGATGGTTCATTCATTCTAGCTTCTTCCCCTAGGCCTAGATAGTCTTGTATAGGTATTATACAAGAGTCTGCAACACTTGATAAGGCAAACTCTAGAATCTTCATACCTGGATATCCCGTCTTCTTAAGTAGGTCCTTAACACTATCTGTTATATGACCTAAGTCTTCTGCTATTATATTAAGTTTTCCAAAGCGGTCTTCTATTGTTTGAAACAATTCAAAGCCTGGTCCTTTTTCCCACTCTCCAATACGAGCATCCTCCCTGCCAAAAGGGATTGAATAATATTCATCAAAACCTTTAAAATGATCAATTCTTAAAAAATCATACCACTTGAAGCAGTATTCTATACGAGAAATCCACCATTCAAACTTTGTATCTTTATGTAGGTCCCAGCGATATAAAGGATTGCCCCAAAGCTGTCCGTCTTCGGAAAAGCCATCTGGTGGACAACCTGATAGGGCTACCGGATCAAGATTCTCGTCAAGCTGAAATAATTCAGGGTTAGACCATGCATCAGCACTGTCGAAAGCTACATATATAGGAATGTCGCCAATAATTAGAACATTCTTATCATTAGCGTATTTTTTAAGTTTTGTCCATTGGTCTATAAACAGAAACTGAATATATTTATGATTTAGGCGAGAACACCCGTGACTTTAGTCGTGGGATGAATCGCCTGTATTATCTTTAAATAGCTACTAGCCCACTCATAAACCTATATGGTTCAAGCAAGTCCACTCTTGTGACCTTCTTAACCCCTTTAAGCTTCACATACGCTCCTTTGTTTTGAGTTCCAGTTACTGCGTAGATTTTACCCTCATATTTAACCAAGTCATTTGGCTGGTAAAAATATCTCTTTGTTCTAATGCTTCGCCTACCCATACTTAGTTTCTCGCCTCTGTATTGATGTAGATTTTCTGTGTTGTGATTTTTGTTTCTACAGGTCCTACCTGAAAACAAGTTTTTACCACTAGCTTTCTTACCTGTTCTTGTGTCTACATATTGGGCATCATAGAACTTTTCAAGGCACCTGTTGTTTCTTCTTATTTGCTTGTAATTAAGCGGCTCTACTCTTTTCTGGCCTCTAGCACCAGCAATTATATAAGCGTCATTAGAGTGTGTTTTCTCTAGGTTTAAATTAATCCTAGAAGATTTGGTAATATAGCCGTATGTGTGATTGCATTCAAGAGTGTTTATCAATCTCCACCTTATGGTTGACATAAAAGTTGCCTCTCTAAACTTCTTGTTTACAGGCTTTAACCCCCACAACTTGCCGCCTTTTTGATGACTTTTACCACTATGACATTTAGTACACACCGTCATCAAATTAGATGGTCTATTGCTACTATCTTTTTTCCAATAGCCAATATGATGAACTCTTAATATAAGTCCCTTTTTTTTGCATAGCTGACAAGTATGCCTATCACGATGAAATATATAATCCCTTAGGTTGAAAAAACCCTTTTGCTCACCTTCCTGATAACCTTCACCTTCAACACTTGGGTTTTTTAACTTGTGAATATCAAAGTTTGCCACCTCAACTGTAATAGATGTTATTGGTAGTATCTCTTTTAGTTTATCAATGAATATAAGGTGGCTGTCAAACTTGTGTTGTATGCTTGGTGCCAACCAACCTTTCTGTCTTAACCTATTATCAAATCTAGGCTTCCTGTGCCTTAGGTTTTTACGTCTATTACGCCTGTAGCTTGCTCTTGATTTAAGCCTAGACTTCATACCATCTAGTAGCTCAAGCTCACCCGAAGCCAATTCTTCTTTGTCAGTCACGGCTGAATACCCAATATACTTATAGCCCGAGTCAATACCTAAGCTAATAGGTTGAGTGTATTCTTTGGTCTCATATAAAAGTTTAATTGTGAAAGGTTTGTTTTGTAACACTTTGGCTTTTTTCTCTCTCAGTAAAATCCTCACCTTGCCATGATTCTTAGTGGGCATTAAAGGGTTTCCTGATTTAGATAATACATATACCATAAATATTTTTCCTCTTTTTAAAAGCAACATAATTGCTTAGTTTCACTGTAATTAAAAACTCTAATTACAGGTAAGTCCACATCGCCAATGTTATGGTGAGGTTTAATTGGTAGCCACACTTTCCCGCAACCCATGAGGAATGTTTAATGCTGTAGCTCAAACTACCCTTAGAGCCTAGAACTTGTGGAGCATTCTAGGGTAACTATATATTCTCACCTAACGTAGCCATTTCATCACAGCTAACTGTGTGCTGAAAGTCTGAGGCTAATCAACTAGGCTTTTACAGACCTTGAAACCGGACTGCTTCAAGCCTTCGACTTTAGTCGAGGGTTAGTTGACCTAATCTATTTTTGTATTCTTTTAAGGATTCTTCTCTTCTGAACTTAATATCGGGAATCTAGAGTTGTAAATTCTTTCATAATCTATATACCTTGGGTCACTGCCAAAATCAGCTTCTTCACATTCTTCCTTAGTTAATAGACCCTCATCAATAAGTTGCTCTAAATCAATAAAATAAGGGTTCCCAGCAAAGGTTGAAACAGATTGGTAGGGTGAATCTCCATGTCCTGTAGGCCCCATAGGAAGTATCTGCCAGTATCTTTGACCTGCCATATTCAACTGGTCAACAAATTCATATGCACTCTTAGAAAAAGAACCAATTCCATACTTAGAAGGTAAACTTGAAATAGGCAAAAGAACGCCGCTTGCACGCATTTCGTCACATCCTTACCATTATATTATTATTTCTTCTTATGGCTTTTCCTTGATGCTAATATGAATAAATTATATCATAGAAATGTGTGTTTTACGACTCTTTTCCTTTACAGTAAATTGATTATCAGCTATAATCTAATCTAGTAGTTTTAAGTAATGCACCTA
>CAZOSE010000038.1:336-14057 GCA_964582385.1 uncultured Lachnospiraceae bacterium | reverse complement strand
GTTTTACCAGGACCCCAGATTTGAAAAACAGTATAAGCAGAACCATCTTCATTATCTTTAACGATATCGTAGAACCTATCAAAGTATTCAAAATAGATATCATCTATCTGCTTAACTCTTTCTAAAACTTCTTCAGGCTCATCCATCATATCAAATATTGTGTTTTGAGCACCTCTCATTGATGCTAAAACATCAAGATTCTCCATCATATCTGGAATTGTAAGATAAAAGTCATCCCCTACTAATTCTTTTACATCTTTAAATAGTTGTAAATGCTTTTTGAACCATTCATTTTCTGGGTCAAACTCTAACTTCTTATAGCCAATCCAATCATCTACAAACTCTTCAAACCAAACAGTGTTATCTCTAAATACAATCTCACAGCCTAAATAAGCCGCCAAAGAGCCTGGACCAAAATCAATACTTAAGTTAGGAAAACTCTCTGCTAAGAATTCATGGGTTTCACAAAAGTAACGGAAACGTTCTACAATCCTTTTTGCATCTAAGTATTTATCTTGGCTATCTTTAGATCTTAGTTGATCTGCTCTTTCTAAATCAACCTTATCTTCATCTTTTGCAATGACACACATAAGAGGTCTACCAGTATTTTCTCTCTTCCAATAATTTTTCCATTTTGTTTTTGTTTCTTCCCAATTCTTCTTATATAACATAACTAACCTCCGGTTATTTACTTATTTTTTATTATGGTCTTTTTGAGCAAAAAGTGCTATTTTACAATACATATCTTCTATAATTAATCTCGGGTCCACACGTTTATATACACGGATAGGACGATTTAGTTTAGTATGAACATATTGCATCTCTTTAGTAATATATGGTGCTTGGATCCACTCAAATTCAAAACGGTGCTCATATAATATTAATCCAATAGCAGGATTATCTCCTAAAACCCAACTTTCTCCGGTTCTAAAGGGGCTTTTTCTTGGAATATCTTCCATACTATGCTCCACTAGCTGGTCAAATAAATATCTTCCAATTTCTCCATGAGGACGAACACGATATTCAAGTTCAGCAAGGGACACAGGCATCATTTCATATACATTCTTTGGCACTTGCCATACTGGAATATTAGATCCAAACACTACATTTGCTGCATTTACATCATTAGATAAGTTATATTCCGGTCCTCCACTTGGGTAAGTACCACCGCCTATCCATATAACGGTTAGTCTATTTGCTATTCTAGGCTCTATTAAGTATGCGCTTGCTATATCTGTTAGGGGTCCCATAAATGTAATAAATAAAGGTCTAGTATCCTCTGACA
Source organism: uncultured Lachnospiraceae bacterium (assembly GCA_964582385.1). Taxonomy (GTDB): domain Bacteria; phylum Bacillota; class Clostridia; order Lachnospirales; family Lachnospiraceae; genus JAAYRG01. Next base: position 12,772 of record CAZOSE010000038.1, on the reverse strand, counting down.
TAGCTTCACGAATTATCAGTCTTGCACCTTCAGAATCTATAGGAGTTTCTTTGTCAGGCATTGGCCTTGTAGCTCCCCTATATAAAATATCCTTTTCTTTTATATTCATTTTATCAAATACTACTTCTAACTCTTTAAAGCTTCTCTCCATACTATCTTCATATCGATCAGTTCCAAAGTGAGCGGCAATTAGTCCCACATTGTCAACTTTCGGACTAAGTAGGGTCTGTACTATTGCAAACTGGTCATCTGCTTCATTTTTTGCATCAGTATTTGTAATAACTCTTACCATTTTCTCTTCTGGAACTTGAAAATTATAATCATCGTATATCATATTTAACCCTTTCTTTTAAGTTTCATAAGCTTGCTTCTTAAAAATATTAAGGTCTTAGTTAATTGGGAAACTAGCTAAGTTTAATTGTTTTTATTCGTCCTTCTTGTATATGTAAGTCTTTACTTCTCTGTCTCTTATCATTCCCTCAAAACTACCTTCTGATTTGCTTATGTTAAACTCTCCTGCACTTTCATTCCATATCATTTTTCTTACTGCATATTGGCCATCTTCATATTTATAACCATTACCTTCATCTTCATAAAGTTCAAACTCACCATCTTGACCAGAGTATATATGGATGTGTAGTGGTGCCTCAGGATTTTCATTAACATGTTGTACAGCATCTGAAGTCGGGATAATACTTCCTTCTTTAACATAGAGAGGGATCTTATCAATTGGAGCATCAGCTATAATTGTTTGTCCACCTTGATAATACTTACCTGTCCAGAAATCATACCAACCTATACCTGCAGGTAGATAAACTTCTCTTGTTTTATCCCCATCTTCTATAGCTTTTGAACCAGCCTCATAGTACATTGGCTTTGTTACAGGACAAACCATAATACTATCTCCAAACATATATTGATCTTCAATTTCTCTTGCTTTTTTATCTTCAGCGAAATCAAATGCTAATAACCTTAAAATTGTATAGTCATCTTTCCATACCTTACCTGCTAGGGAATATATATAAGGCATAAGCTTATACCTTAACTGATTAAATTTAAGCATACTATCATAGAACATAGTTCCACTTTCTCCAAAGTTCCATAATTCCCTACGAATATCAGTACCATGACTACGAAAAACAGGTAGGAAACTTCCAAATTGGAACCATCTTGTGAAAAGTTCTCGATATCCTAAGTCATCATAACCATCTTCATATTCACCATCCCAGAACCATTGAACACCTTTTTTAACAAAGAAGGCACCTATATCTAATGTCCAATATGGAAGACCACAAACACTCATATTAAGTCCTGCTGCTATTTGCTTTTTGTAAGTATCCCAACTAGCTGCAATATCTCCAGACCATAGAATTGTTCCATACCTTTGTTGACCTGTATATCCATTTCTAGTTAGATTTACAACTCGCTTTTCGTCTGTTACTTGTCTTTGTCCTTCATACATTGTTAAAGAATGCATTAAACCATAAGAGTTTGAGTACTCTGCAGGTATATATTTACTACTTGTTTCGTAAAACTCATGATACATTTTACTTGGCTCAGGCTTTTGTTTATAAGACCATTCAGGTGTAAATGGTTCATTAGAATCACACCACCATGCATCAATACCATGTGTGAAAAGTCCACGGTTAGCTTGGTCCCAGTAAAGGTCTCTAGCCTCTTTATCATAAGCATTGTAGATACTACTAGAAGGAAGTAATAGTCTTTTTCCTTTAAACTCTTTGTAGTTATCACTATTTTCATTCATATTTGGCCATAAAGAAATCATAAGTGTAACATTTTTATTATGAAGATTCTCCATCATTTTAGAAGGGTCTGGAAACCTTTCATTGTCAAATGTCTTTTGTCCCCATAAACCTTTCTCCCAGGAATGCCAATCTAGCACGATACAATCTAATCCAATTCCTCTTTTGCGATATTCATCTACAACTGATTCAATTTCCTGGGCAGTTTCATATCTTTCTTGGGACTGGATAAAACCAAATGCCCATTTAGGTAGCATGGATGCCTTTCCAGTTAACATTCTATAGCAGGCAACTACACCATCAATATTACCACCGTTCATAAAATAATAGTCCATTTCAAAGTCGGCTTCAGTATATATATAAGTTCCATATCTTGTATCATTAAAGATCATAGGACTATAAGTATCCACGAGAATACCATATCCCTTACTAGATGTAATAAAAGGTATAGATATTTTCATATTTGCTTGATGAACATATTGAGTGGTTCCTCTTAGGTTCAAATAGCCTTCTTCATGTTGACCAAGTCCATATATGGCTTCATCTTCATCAAAGTTCATATGTAACCTAGTTCTATATAGCTTTTTATCAAATTCTAAAGTCGCATCCTTAACAACTTCCTTTATACCGTCTGGAGTTTGAACACGTTCAACTTTTACATTGTCTTCATTCATTATTCTAAAGGAATCGAACTCTTCTATATTTTTGCTTTCATATTCTCTTTCCATAAACAATAGTTTGCCGTCACTATCGTAATAAGCTATAGAAGAAGTTTCTTTTGAAACTACAAGATTAAGATTATCTGTTTTTAGTTTAACTTCATTATCATTTTCTTCATAAGTCCAGTCAGAAAAATTATCATCGTAGATGACACCTGGTTTTACCTCACTACTAAATGACTCTCTTAGAGTGAATAGAACACGAATAATTTGTGCAGATTTAGGTTCCAATTTGATGTTTCCATAATTGGTATAAAGTACAAGTGCATCTTCAAGCCTCTCTACAGATTTGATTTTTCTATTAGGTCTTTTTACCACTTCTAACATATTTGTTCTCCTTTTTGCATTATAAAGTTTTAGGTGTTAGGAAACTTTTGTTTTGTAATTTCTTTTTTTATATCTCATTAGTTTTATAAGTAAAAAATTTTGTAATCTTTTTTTTATTGTTATTGTTAAATAGTTCAATAGAATTAATTATATAAAATAAAAATTCATTAAAAACAAATAATCTCTATCTTTCAATAAAATCAGGTGTTACTAGCATTTATATTGCTTTGCAAACACTTACAACAAATATTTTCTAAATACTTTAATATGTTTGTTGACTTAATTCTTTTTATAAGTTAAACTCAATTTAATAAAATTAAACACAGAAAGAAGTGATTAACATGACTGCAAAAGAATTAGCATCTTTATTAAACATTTCTGCCGCTACTGTATCTATGGTCTTCAATGATAAACCAGGTATAAGTGAAGAAACTCGTGATTTAGTATTACAGAAAGCGAAAGAATATGGTTATGAACCAAACAAAAAACCAACTAGACAATCAAATGCTGTAATCCATTTTGTTATCTACAAAAAACTTGGAAATATAGTTACAGATACACCCTTTTTCGCTCAACTTATTGAAGGGGCCAATCTACGTTGTCAAAAGTTCAACTGTTCTCAAGAAATAACATACGTTTATAGTAATGAGGCACTGAAAAAGCTTATTAACACAGTTTCCAAATCCCAAAATAGTGGTATTATTCTTCTAGCAACTGAAATTTCTAGAAGTGATTTGGATTTTACTTATGGAGCAAACTTTCCAATAGTATTACTAGATAACTATTTAGAAGATCATCTAATTGACAGTGTTATAATTAATAATACTCAAGGGGCTTACTTAGCAACAAAACATCTGATTGATAATGGCCATACAAAAATCGGTTATCTCCAATCTAGCTTTGAACTTGGTAACTTTAACGAAAGACAAGATGGATTCCAAAAGGCTATGGTCGAGCATAATATCCCTATTCAAGATAAATATGTTTGCCTTTTATCACCTACAGGCATGCAATCTTATGATGATATGAACAAATACTTATCCTCATCACCAGATCTTCCTACTGCCTTCTTTGCTGATAGTGATCAAATTGCAATTTCAGCAATTCGCTCTCTAAAAGAACACGGAATAAATGTACCAGATGATATATCAATAATTGGTTTTGACGATATACCAACATCTTCAATGATGATACCTCAACTAACAACAATGAGTGTTCCAAAGCAAAACTTAGGTGCCTTAGCTGTAGATAGACTACTTAAAAAAATCCAAGAACCTAAAGATGAAACTATAAAAATCGAAGTTTCAACTAGTCTTATTGAGCGCGAAAGCGTTAAAAAGATTAGTTAATGTTAAAAGGGAGCATTTAAATTTTATAATTGCTTCCTTTTTAATTGCTTAAGTATTTCTTTTGTTAAATTTAATAAATTAATTAAAATAAATTAAGTTGATTTATTTATATTTTCTTTAAGTTCGAAATAATTATATATATTTTTTATAAGATTGTCAATGGATTCAAGGCCTTTTATTGTATTTTTGACATTGTTTCCACTTAATATCACTAAATAGGATTAAATTAAACTTAATACTTTACCAATAATTCAATACCCTTGGGATTAGTTGCCTAAAAAAATATAGCCAAAAGCTTTTAGCTTTTGGCTATATCTCAACTTTATTTTGCAGTAAATGCCTAGCTTTTGTAATTAGCAAGCTTTAAACCTGCTTCCTTACATGCCCTAAGGAAGAAAATAATTTGCTCATCTGTTACATGTTTGTCAATACCTACACAAGAGACAGAGATAAGCTTACCATTCTCATGACCTTTACTAACTAAACCCTCTACTTCTTCCATTATATCTGACTCACTAGCATCCATTAGGCGCACTGGACTATATCTTGCATTCAAAAACACTCCAGGCAACTCTTTTCTTACTTTTTCCATATCAGAAAAGGCTCCAACTTCTGCAAACTTTAATCCTTTTATCTTCTTGTATCCACCAATTACATGCTCCATAGTCTTACCACAATGATGAACACCAAAGTCTTTAAATTCATTGGCCAATATCTGGTCGTGCTTTAATAAGAACTCTTCATATATGTCATTAGAAATCATCTCTACAGAACAATTAGATGTCAAATATACTTCTGGACAAGTTTGACGTATTATAGCAGTAACTCCTCCTGACATATCACTTGATAAGGCCTTTAGTCTTTTACCTATATCAATTGACAGCTTTGTAATCTTTTCAAGACAAGCATCTATCTCTTCTGGAGATGAATAGTAGGCTAACATCATCTCTTGTCCTACTACATCTAGGGCAATATTTTGAATACCCATTAAATTAATGTAAGGCTCAACTCTTCCAAATTTCTTCATAAGATAATCAATCTGTTTTTGGGTCTTTTTCCATACATCACTTTCGTCTAAGTTTGGAAGTTTTATATCAGAGATATTATCTTCTCCTATATTTAAACATTGCACCTGAGGAGAATCATCCTCTTTATATTTTATTTCACATCCCATGATTTCTGAGTATAAATATCCTGCTGCAAGCAAGTCTGTTCCTAGCAAAGGACGAACTTTTGGATCTTTTTCTCCAATTCCATACTCTCCAAAGCGTTCATATAAAGTTCTTCTCATTATCAAATCCATTTCCATTCGGTACTCTGGATCATCAAAAAACTCCTTTGTAAACTTAATACCAGCATTTTCATACCACCAACTAGGATGGAAGGTAATGTCATATTTCATTTTATTTCACATTCTCCATTTCATGTAATTTATCATATAGTTCTGCCTGCTCTTCTGGAGTCTTACAATATGTAACACATATTAGTTTCTGACCAGGCCTCCATAACTTACTAAGTGCTTCATGGCTGCTCTTTACATTTCCTACTGCCCTTGCATTTACCACTATACCAGAACCTGCAAACTCATCTGCAAAAACTTCCGGGTGGTTTGGCATTGGATCTGTTTCTATAGTAAAAGCTCCATCTGCACAAGTTATATTTCTAAAGCTTTTTACCATGGGGATTTTGGATTCCCAGTTACCACAGGAATGATAAGCAAAACCACCGAACTCATCGCCAATCCTTTCATCAACAGATTTAAATAATTCGTCATAGGAATCCGTTGATATCATTATGGAGTTGTCATCACTAAGTCCAACGCCTGTAAATGCACGGCTACTAGCAAATCCGTGACCTGGGCTAGCAAGTGCATCTCCAATAAGTTTCTTTTGTTCTTTCATAAAGTCTATAAGGAGCTCAGCACAAAGCTCGGCTGCCTCTTTCACACCATCTGGGTCGTCATATATTTCCAAGAATAACTCTGTAACAGGTAATAAATAACTTAGCATATTAAAAGGAGACTGTAGGTCACCAAAAGATATGGGAAGTCTTCCCTTACTCTTATCCATAAAATACTCAATCATTTCAAGATTGTATCTACCTTCAGGCGTCTTTCCAATTGGCAAATAATCTGAATTAAGTATTTCCTTTACTGATGTAAATTTAGGTTTTACAGCAGGAGCTTGACCAGGCATCCATATATATTCACTTCCAAAACATGCGGCAATATATCCAATTCCATACCAAGGTTCCAAAAAGTTGGCTATGTCTGCCTTAAAGGACTTACTAAATTCTAAGGCTCCAAGTTGGAGTGCTAATGATTCTTTGTAATCTCGGCACTTATCATAAAAAACTCCGTCTGCTCTTACTCTTCTATATACAAGTAAACCACTATCGGATTCAACAAACTTTCTATTGTTATTTAACAGTCTATCTTCATACTCTTTATAGGCAGAAAAGTCAAAGTTTTCAGGTTCTATAGGTCTTACTTTTGTTACTTGGGAATCTTTCAAATTAGTATCAAATTTATTGTTTTCCATTGTTTGTTCCTTATCTATGATATACTTTTATGCTTATTCTATATCAAACATCATATTATCAACATACATTGTATAAAAATCTTTGTCTTCAGATAGAGATAGTTCCTTTGACATAGTTACAACTTTTTCAAATCTCTCTTTACCCTTGTCATCTGTCATATATTTTACAGCTCCATTTAAGGAAGAATTTCCTATAGCTTTAATCTTTCCTATAACTTCCTTGGGTAGCAAGCCAATATAAGCCGCTTTAGCTACATCAATCTTATAACCAAAACCTCCAGCCAAATATATGGTATCCAGGTCATCATAAGTAATACCGTATCTAAGTAAAAGGGTGTCCATTCCGGATCTAATGGCTGCCTTTGCTAGTTGGATTTCTCGTATATCCTTTTGGGTAAAGCTAATAGGCTTGGTTTCTGATTCCTCATCTTCCTTATTAAAACTATAGATTGGATAACCTTCATCAAAGTAGTCATCCTCTAGCAGCCCACTTTCATCTACTATATCATTCCTTAGTAATTCTGACGTAATGTCAACTACACCCGTTCCACAAATGCCTATAGGAGGTTTGTTTCCAATTGTTTTTAACCTAAGGTCTTTATAGGTATAAAACTCACCAGCTTCATCAGCTGGGTCAGAACCTATAACAACATTACTTATAGCACCAGGAATACTTCCAACTCCATACGCAATATTCCCACCTTCAAATGCTGGACCAGCTGCAGTAGAACTTACCATAATCTGTTCTTTGGTACCAATAGCCATCTCTCCATTAGTTCCTAAGTCAATCAACATACAGGGTGCATCCTTTTTATCAAAATCGCAAACTACTAGTCCAGATACCACATCTCCTCCAACAAAAGTTGAAATCCCAGGCATTAATGTAACCAAAGAATCAAACTCATCTGTTTCAAAGACATCACTAAAAGCCACTTCTATGGTCCCTACATTTACAGGGGTGAAGGGATGAACTCCAAGGCTCTCACAGGAATATCCCATTAGCAAATGGCCCATTGTTGTATTCCCTGAAATGGCAATTTTCTTTACTTGTTTGTTCTCGATACCTAATTCTTTTGACAATTGACGAAAACTATTAACCAAATCTATACGAATTGATTCTTGTAATAGTGGGCCTTTTCCCTTGTTAGATGCGTCAATTCTAGAAATTACATCCGCACCATAAGCCCTTTGTCTGTTCACACAAGTATAAGTATGTAAGACACTTTTACTTGTCAAGCCTACTAAACTAACTGCTATAGTAGTAGTTCCAATATCAACAGCAAATCCATATGCTTCCTCTTGCTGACTTTGTAGGCTTTCTTTAGAACTCACACCTTGCTGACTTTGTAAGCTTTCTTTAGCATATACATTAGTAATAACTTCAAAATCAGATTCATCTGAAGAGACTATCTCTAGGACACAATCCTCAGTGGTGTAAGCTTTACAGGCAAGACGATATCCTTTTTCTAACTCTTCTATTGTAAAAAACTTTTCATCTTCCGGACTTATATTAACATTACCTTTTATGACTCTTATTTTACATTTTCCACAAGTTCCCCTGCCACCACATACAACACTCATATAATATCCTTGGCGAAGTAAGGCGTTTAGTATACTTTCATCAAGACTACACTTTATCAGGGCACTATTATTTCCACGGATTACTTCAATATTTACTTCCCGCATTAATATCTTCCTCTACTTGCAAATCCCTAAGTTTACAGTTAATTTGATTACACTTACTACAATCATGCTTTAAATTCATTTGGTCTACATCTTTTGATAATATAAAAACAAAACAATTTGATTTAACAATTGTAAACATGTATCCTTCTGTAACTGAGATATTTAATATTTTATCAGCCTTAGTTTCTTCTAGAACAACCTTCTGGGCTTCCATTGCCATATCCACTTGTATTTCAAGGCGTTCCATTACACCAACATTTCTTTCTTTACATATCTGACCTATTATTTCTTTTAATTCTTCATCTAATTGAAACAAGTAATCATCTGCTATGGCATTTACTATCATTCCTTCTAGGTAATTGCCTTCTTCGAAATAATTATTACTTATTTCTTTAATTTTATCTCCGATGGTGTAAAACACATAGCAACAAGGAGTAGCTGTTTCATAATTCTTGGCCCTTAAATTATCCTTTATACTTCCAAATTCCAATAAAGCTAGTGGCTCTATTACATTTCTTGTTTCTTCTTCTAATCTAATATACTCATCTACTACTTCGTTATATATTGGACTTTCAGGAAAACAATCTATTAAAAACAAAACTGAATCCTTATTTGATTTCAGTTTTATATTATCTATCTTAATATTATTACTCAAGTCATTACTAGTATTCTTCAACCATATCCACGTCCTGTCATAATCCATTTAATTAAACTAAAAATTTACCCGACTAAACCTTTAACTTCTTAAACAATCGGCATTCGTCGGGTAATTTTATTATATTTAATATTTTAATTATATTATTTTGAAGTAATTACTTCTTTAGCTACTTCTGCTGCAGTTGCTGCATCTGCCGTATAATAGTCTGCACCAATTTGCTTTGCAAAGTTTTCATTAACTGGAGCACCACCAACCATAACTACATATTTATCTCTTAGCCCTCTTTCTTCTAATATATCAATAACCTCTTTCATGTTTGGCATTGTAGTTGTTAAAAGAGCAGACATACCAATAACATCAGCTTCAATTTCTTCTGCCTTATCTACAAACACTTCGGCTTCAACGTCTATTCCAATATCTACAACTTCAAAACCTGCACCCTTAAACATCATAGCAACTAAGTTTTTACCTATATCATGTAGGTCACCTTTAACTGTTCCTATAACAGCTTTTCCTAGTGGCTTACTTCCTTCTGCAACAAGTGCTGGCTCTAAAAGTGCTGTTCCAGCATTCATAGCTCTTGCCGCAACAAGAACCTCAGGAACAAATACCTCATTATTCTTGAATTTACCTCCAACAATGGACATACCTGATAATAAACCTTCATCTAAAATCACTTTTGGGCTTATACCTTCATCAAGTGCTGTTTGAACCAATTCTTTTACAATCTTTGCTCTTCCTTTTTGAAGAGCTTCTGACATTTCTACTAATATAGACATCATATACCCCTTTCTAAAATTACCTTTTATAATATTTCAATTATTTTTGTATGAAATTTAAAATTACACATCATTATTCTAAATATAATACGTTATTACCTTTATACTTTGTACTTATTTTAGAATATATGTATTATTTTTAGATGATTTATGTTACAATAAACAAGAAAATATATAAACAGCATTAAGTGCAAATTATTTACAAAAAGCATTGTTAAAACTATTGCTTTAGCCATTGCCTTTATTCAATATTGTTTTTAATTGTTTTACCACCTTAGAAGGGAAGGTTTAGATTTCAATATGCTAAGTCCTGCTTTATATTCATTTGTAGACAAGGAACAATTAAAGGATATGCTACAATGTTTCCAAGACTCACTTGATCTTCCAATACAGGTTCTTGATGATAATGGAGCTACCATATTAACTGCGGGAGAACCTAATAGTTTTTGTAGCAAATTCCAAGAGTTTTTGCCGACTAATAACACTTGCCAGAAAACACATAGTAGTGCAGGTATGAAGTCTGTATCTTTAGGTGAAAGTTACATATTTGCTTGTCCTGCTAGTCTCAACCATATTATTTATCCCTTATTACATGTAGAAGACTTTATTGGGTCTATCTTAGTAGGTCCTTTTCTAATGGATAAGCCAGACTCACTCTTGTTTCAAAACATCGCAGATAAGTTTGATCTATCAACTAGTGCTTTGTTTGATCTTTATGATGAAAGTGAGTATATAAAAGTTATCCCACCTAGTACAGTAACCCAAGTTAGCAAATTACTTTACTATATGTTTTCTAATTTGATTCCTGATAATAAATTAAGATTCATTATTAATAGCGAGAAACTTTATCAACAATCCAAAATCAATGAATCTATTCAAAAATATAAGTTTTATGATATGGAAGGCCGTTCTAGTTACCCCTTTGATTTAGAGCAAGAGCTGATTACAAAGGTGAAGACAGGTAATGTCAAAGAAGCCAAGGGTATACTAAACGATTTGTTAGGATATGTATTTTTCTCCGAAGGAAACAGTCTAGATGTTATTAAATCTCGTTCTGTTGAACTATGTTCACTTTTATCTAGAGCAGCTATAGAAGGTGGAGCAGAAACTAATAATATCCTAAAAATAAATAACAATTACCTGAAAATAATCACAGAGATTAATGATTTCGAAGATTTGTGTTATAAATTACAAGAAATTGTTGAGGCTTTCTCAGAATCCATGTTTAATAACAAGCAAATAGAGCAAAGTGGAATGATTAAAAAGTCTATCAATTATATAGCAAAAAACTTCGATAAAAACATCACCTTGAATGAGGTGGCAAAGGAGGTTCATTTAAATCCATCTTATTTTTCTTCAATATTTAAGCAATCAACTGGGTCATCATTTACAGAATACCTAAATATGGTTAGAATAGAAGAAAGCAAGAGGCTTCTTGCCAATACAGATATATCAATTATTGATATTGCTGTTGCAACTGGATTTGAAAGTCAAAGTTATTTTTCTAAAGTTTTCAAAAAATATACTGGGCTTACACCAAGTCAGTATAGATAGAATAAAATATTTATACCACAACTTTAAGGAGGAAGATAATTATGAATCAAGAATTAAATTACACTTTATCAAGCGGCTTATCAATACCGTCCTTAGCTTTTGGAACATGGCAAGCCCAAAACGGTCCTATTGCTACTAATGCAGTCACAGAAGCATTTAATGTGGGATATCGTCATGTAGATACCGCTATTGGGTATGGAAACGAAGAAAGCGTCGGCAAAGCTGTTAAACTATCCAAAGTTCCTAGAGAAGATATATTTATAACAACAAAACTTGATAACCAAACACGAGGATACGATGAAACAATAAAAGCAATTAACAAAAGCCTAGAAATAATGCAAGTAGACTATATAGATATGTTTTTAATTCATTGGCCAAATCCCATAAAGTTTAGAGATAACTGGAAAGCTTCGAATGCAGAAACATGGAGAGCTTTTGAAGATATGTATAGAGCTGGTAAAATAAAAGCAATTGGAGTTAGTAACTTTGAAGCACACCACATAGATGCATTATTAGAAACCGCAACCATTACACCAATGGTGAATCAAATAAGAATAAGTCTTGGTGATGAACCAATGGACATTATTGAGTATTGTAGAGAAAAGAATATTTTAATTGAATCTTATAGCCCTTTAGGAAAAGGAAACTTATTCAATAACCAAGATTTAATTAATATTGCCAGCAAATATAATAAGTCAGTTACTCAACTTATTATTAGATGGCATTTACAAAAAGGTTACTTACCTCTTCCAAAGTCTGTTACACCTTCAAGAATACAGGAAAACATTAAAGTCTTTGACTTTGAAATTAAGGAAGATGATATGAATTTCATGTCCAATATGGAAAGCCCATTTGATGGGCCTATTATGCCTGATGAAATTGCTTTCTAAACCAATAATAGTTTAATATAGTATGCACCTAAAATGTAAGATAAGATTATCAAACATTTTGGGTGCATTTTAACTTGTTAAAATAATAAAATAAAAATCCAAAATTATGCCAAAAATATTAAAATATTATTTATATTAATTTATTCTAATTAAGGGTTACTGCATAAATCT
>CAZOSE010000038.1:0-326 GCA_964582385.1 uncultured Lachnospiraceae bacterium | reverse complement strand
CCAAAATTATGCCAAAAAATTATAGAGTTTTAATTACCACTATTTAAGTGTTACCGCATAAATCTTTCAACTCTGAAAATGTTGATATTTTATATGTTACCAAATGGTAATCTGCTGCATCACCAATCCCTGCACTATCCATTCCACCAGCTACTGCTGCTTCAATTCCCGCTTTTGCATCTTCAATAACTAAACAATTTTCAGGTTTTTCTTGTATGAATTCTGCTGCTTTTAGAAACACTTCAGGATGAGGTTTTGAAAGTGTTATATTAGTTCCATCTGATATTGCATCGAAATAATCTTCTAAACCAATCGTTAGTACCTCA
>CAZOSE010000037.1:12692-14168 GCA_964582385.1 uncultured Lachnospiraceae bacterium | reverse complement strand
CTTCAACAACATTTGCCCATTTAGATGCAACAACTGTATTAAGTAGAGATATATCTTCCCTTGGAATTTACCCTGCAGTTGATCCCCTTGAGTCTTCAAGCCGTATACTTTCTCCTATGATTGTTGGAGAAAAACACTATGAAGTAGCTCGTAGAGTTCAAAGTGTTTTACAGAAATATCAAGATCTGCAAGACATTATTGCAATCATGGGTATGGATGAGTTAAGTGAAGAAGATAAACTTACTGTATCAAGAGCAAGAAAGATTCAGCGTTTCTCAGTAGCAGAGCAGTTTACAGGGATGAAGGGGGCTTATGTACCATTAAAAGAGACAATACGTGGATTTGAAGAGATACTTGATGGTAAACATGATGATTTGCCGGAATCTGCCTTCTTATTTGTTGGTACTATTGAAGAAGCGGTTGAAAAAGCAGGGAAGGAATAAAGTATGAGAAATTTTCATCTTACAATAGTTTCAATGGATGGTAAGTTTTATGACGATGAAGCAAATCAATTGTCACTTCAAGCTATTGACGGTGAAGTTTCAATTCGTGCTGGTCATGTTAATTACTTAAATGCTGTAGGTAAAGGAGAATGCCGGATTTACATTGACGGCGAAGAAGAGCCTAGACGTGCTGCTTGTATAGGTGGTTTCCTAAGTGTTTCTAAAGACAAGGTTCTTATAGCTGCTACAACTTTTGAGTGGGCTAAGGATATAGATGTAGAACGTGCTAAAGAGGCAAAGAAAAAAGCTGAAAGTATAATTGAATCTAAGGATGCTAGTAATAATGATATAGAAATAGCCAAGAAAAAATTAATGAGGGCTAATGTAAGAATTAAAGTTGCAAAATAAACATAATAGTAAGTAAGCAAGTGATAATTTTAATTTTGCTTGATAAAAGATAAAGAACAGACTGTCGATTAGGAAATCTCCTTGATTGATAGTCTGTTTTGCATAACTAGGTTTTCTAGCTTTAGAATATGTAGTAAAAATTGTTTAATAGTTTTTATAAATAATATATCTTTGTTCTGCCTCCCTTTGTGCATCAGCTCGTGATGAACAAAGAAGGTCATAGTTATCTATGGCAATATTAGCAATATTAGGATCTATTGCCTGATTATCAATTAAGGACCTAAGTACTTTTATAGTTTTTTCTTTGGACATACCCTCTCTGTAAGGTCGATCCTCAGTGATAGCAGAGAATATATCTGCTACAGCCATTACACGAGCCCCAATGGATAAGGACTGTCTATCTAGGTGGAAGGGATAGCCTGTACCATCTAACCTTTCATGATGAAAGGCAGCCCACTCACTGATTATATCAAATTGAGGAATTGTGTTAAGTAGTTTATAGGTATAGTATGTGTGTGACCTTATTATATTGTATTCATCCTTAGTTAACTTACTTGGTTTGTCAAGTATATTAGGGTCTACAGCTAACTTACCAAGATCGTGCAAATACCCTGCAACAAGCATT
>CAZOSE010000037.1:0-12592 GCA_964582385.1 uncultured Lachnospiraceae bacterium | reverse complement strand
TTAATGATTTTGGAAACCACTTTTAGGGGTGGAAAGTTAGAAGTTATGTCAGCACCAATGAAGGCATGTCTGTTTAAATTGTCATGCTTGTTTCTAAAAATAGCAATCTTTTCATCTATTGTTAATGCTCCAAAGTCATGGATAATTGCAGCAGAATAGGTATTCTTTTGGTCTTCAATAGATAACTGCAATTCATTCGCAATAGTAAAGGAAAGATAGGCCACTCTTTGATGATGAGTTACTAAACTGGGTGAATTAAGATCAAGTGCATTGGATATACAAAGTAACAAATCATACATGTTAATAAAAGTTTTATTCATAATATATTTACTCCTCATTTATAAACGTATTATAATCATTTTGAATATCAAACTATAACAATAAAGCCTTAGATAAGCAAGTAGTCCAGGGGAATCCTGTATTTTAGTGGAGCAGCTGCATCTATAGCGATATATTTATCAACTTTAAAAGAACAAGTATTATATTATCCCAGTACTTAGGACTGAGTCGATTAATTATCATAAAGAGCTAGTAAACCAAGAATATAATCTACTATTTGCAGAAGATGGAAAAGAAGCTTTGGATATTGTAGACAAATTTAATTTGGACTTAATTGTTATTGACTATATCCTACCTGATACGACTAGTAGCGAAGTATGTAGAAATATTCGATATTATGAGAATGGCAAAGATAATTTAACGGATAAATCTGGTATACAAAATCCAGAAACATAAGATATTAACTGTAACTGTTGCTATCACTGATGATTTAAATAAAAGAATAAAGATAAATAAGCATTATAAAAAATTACAAAATGGTGCTTGATGAGTCTCCAAATATATTATATTGTGAACTTTACTTTCCTCAATACACCCCTCAACGTATTAAGCATAAAGTTCGCATATAAAGATTACTTTTAAAATATTTTGGAGGCTTATCAAGCACCATTTTGTGTTTTTAACTTATTTACTTATGTACATTAATCCGAGGGTACCAGGCCCACAGTGGCTAGAGATTGTACAGCCAGCCTCTGATACAAGAACTTCCTCGAAGTGATTTTTACTTTCTACTATATCCTTAACCTTGTCCACTAGTTTTTCATCTTGTATAGTGTGAACTATAAAGATTCTTTTAGAATCAATGGATTCAAGGTTTTTAAGACGTTCATTTATATATGCCTTATAGGAACGCTCCAAACTACCTCTGTATTTCTTTCCAACTTTCATAGTGCCATCAAGGACTTCTATACAAGGTTTGATTTGAATAAGATTAGCACCAAAGGCAGAGATCCCTGAACATCGTCCACCCTTCCATAAATAAGTTAAACTATCAATTATAAAACTTGAATTTATATTTTGGGAATATGATTCTATATCCTTAATAATTTCTGCTCTTGTTAATCCTTGTTTTGAAAGTTCACCAGCACGCATTAATTGAAGTCCTATACCTGTAGATAAATTCATAGAATCAACAAGACTAATTTTATCAGTATCAAGTATATTAGCAGCAGTAATAGCATTTTGATGTGAAGATGAGAACAAAGAACTTATGCTAAAATGAATGATTTCATATCCCTCTTCCAATAAACTTTGAAAAAAAACTTGAAAATCATAAATAGATACAGCTGAAGTTTTTGCTAGTATTTGATTTTTTTCAAAACTTTCAAATATTTCTTTTTGACTAATGTTAACTCCGTCTTTATAGGAATCATCACCGATATTAACATACAGTGGTATAATTCTAATACCCAAAGCCCTTATTATATCTTCTGACAAATCGCTGGTACTATCGCTAGTAATGATTATTTTGCTCATAAACCTGGGAATAATAAATCTATGGCAATTGCCATGAGATAAAACCCACCACACCGCCTTCCATTTAATTGGTAAATATTCATAAAGTATATTAAAAAAATATAAATAAAAAATATACATAACACGAACACATTAACATTATAAATGGAAAAGCCAACTTCATCAATATCTTAGATGTGAAAATTAAGTAAAAACAATAAAAGTATTAATTAGTTACAAATTAGTTGAAAATATTAGGCATATACTTTGGATTATTGCTTTATAATAAAGGATACATGAAAAACTTCTTAAATAATAGAATATTTAGCAGATATATAAAATATTAAAAAACTCTTAAATTAGGAATTTAAGGTGAAATGGCTAGACTTTTAAGATAAGTTTTGCTATTATTACCTTTAGATTTACATATTAAAGAAATCAGATTAAAGAAATCAGAGGCAATTATAATGTCAAATAAAAGACGAAATAATGAAAAGAGTCAAGATTATATAAACAAGAGCAATACAAGACAGAAGGCGAAAGGGAATGCTAAGAGAAAGAGAAGTCGTAAAATAGGAATTATCCTTGCAGATATTCAACTTGTTCTTACTTTTGTATTCTTGGGCTTATTAATAATGCTGAATGTTTTACCTTTTAAATACCTGATAGTAATTATTCTTATACTGTTATTTTTTGTGGGATATGCCTTTTTATCTCAGTTAACTAAGAATTACAGGTTATTTGGTAAGATACTATCAGTGATTATTAGCATAGTGTTAGCTTTTGGTAGCTACTATCTAGTACAAACAGGATCAATGATATCGGATATTTCAGGTAAAAGTGGTAAAATTGATGAGATGTCAATATTAGTGTTAAAAGAAGATCCTGCAGAAACTATTAACGATACAAGTGAATATTCATACGGGATTAATGAAATTATTGATAGAGAAAAGTCCAATGAAGTAATTGGTAATATTAATGAAGAATTAAAAACTAGTGTAAACATCCAGGTATACCAAGGATATGATGACCTAATTGCTTCTCTTTATAGTGGAGATAGTCAAGTAATTATTATCAATGAGGCTTATAGAGAAATAATTCATGAGACTTACCCTGACTTAGATGAAAAAACCCGTGTACTGGCTAGTTACGACGTTAAATCTGCTATACCTACACCAGACGCAGAAGCTGCAGACTTGACCAAAGAATCTTTCAATGTTCTTATTAGTGGTATTGATACTGCAGGCTCGATTTCAAAGACTAGTCGTAGTGATGTTAACATAATCGCAACTATTAACCCTAATACCAAACAAGTACTCCTTACTACTACCCCTAGAGATTATTATATACCTTTCCCTAACTCTAGTGGCCAAAGGGATAAGCTAACCCATGCAGGTATTTATGGTGTTGATGTTTCTGTAGGAGCACTAGAAGCCTTATACGATATTAAGATTGATTATTATGTGCGAGTTAACTTTACAACATTAATTGATTTAGTAGATGCACTTGGTGGTGTATCAGCATATTCTGAATATTCATTTAGTGCTGGCGGATATAGTTTCCAAAAGGGATATAATGATATGAACGGTGCGAAAGCCTTAGCCTTTTCAAGAGAACGTTACTCATTCTCCGCTGGAGATATGCAAAGAGGGCGTAATCAGATGGAAGTAATTAAGGGAATTATCAACAAGGCAATTTCTCCATCAATTATTGTTAACTATACTGGTGTAATGAATAGTATTTCAGGAAGCTTTGAAACCAACATGAGCAATGATACTATTACGGGATTAATTAAAATGCAAATAGCCCAGATGTCACCTTGGAATATTGTATCCAATAATGTTATTGGAACACCTGCAAAAGAGGTAACTTTCACACAAAAACGTAAGTCTTCAGTTCTTATTCCAAATGAAGAAAGCGTTATAAATGCTAAAGCAAAAATATATGACACTATAGATGGAGTGACCCTTACACAAGAATAAAATTAAAGATAAAGAGCTAGAATAGATAAGCTATTAAACTAAACGGTTCTATAATAAATACTAGATAAAACAGTAAAATTTATTATAGAACCGTTTAAAATATGATATAAAGTTCTTCTACCACTTATAACTGGAAGAACAATAATCTAGGAATGGAATACAAATGAGTAAAAGAATCAAAGGCTATATTAGAAAACTTTATAGTAATAATATAATGCGCTATATATTTTTTGGTGGTTTAACAACCTTGGTTAATTTAATTAGTTATACCATCTTAAGAAACTTTATGGATTATAACATTGCCAATTTTATATCAATTGTCCTAGCAATACTATTTGCATACTTTGTTAACTCAAGATTTGTGTTTAAATCAAGGGCAAGAACTGCAAATCAAAGGTTTTATGAATTTGTTAAATTTATCAGTGCTAGAATTTCAACAATGGTAATAGAGATTGTTGGTGTTTTTATATTTGTAGATATATTAGATATTAATGATTTGATAGGAAAAATCTTAATTCAAATTGTAGTGTTAGTTCTTAATTATATATTCAGCAAACTCATAGTTTTCAAGAATCCCGGTGAACAAACTTACAACTATTTACATGGTAAAAACAGGAAATAATATTAAGTAATCTTAAATATGCTTGTATTTGGAATAAATAAATGCTAAAATAAGTTAGAAAAACAACAGATTGGCAATACTAATAATACATGTAACCTAGACTCTATATAAGTGAAGGTGGAAAGTTTCGGTTTATAGCTTAGATTATAAGTTATAAGAAATGAGATAAGAGGAATGAATTATGTTAAAAAGAATAGTAGATAAGAATTTGTTTTATCACAGATTTTTTCTATTGATATGTGATTTTTTGATAATTTTATCTGCGTCAGCATTAAGTTTATTATTTAGATTTGACTTTGTAATAAGCAATATCAGCCAACTATATCTAGAATCAGTCTTAACCTACTTGCCTATTAATGTAATTATAACAATAGGTATGTTTTTTGTATTTAGACTATATCATAGCCTTTGGAGTTTTGCCGGTGTTACAGAGATGCAAAACTTATTTATGGCCAGTATTGTTTCTAGCCTAACCCAGTTTGTGGGCATGGAAGTACTTGAATTACCTATATATAGAAGCTATATCTTTCTATATGGAGGCATGCTATTTATTTTAACAATGATTTCACGTTTTGCATATCGTTTCGTAAACAAGCTAATACCAAAGAGTGAACTATGCATAGATGCATCTAATGTTATGATAGTTGGTGGTGGTGAGGCAGCCAATCTTCTAATAAAGGAAATTAACTCTTGTGTTAATGTTAGAGACAAAGTTGTAAAATGCGTGATTGATGACTCACTAGATAAGCAAAACAGATATATACAGGGAATTAAGGTAGTTGGAACTAGACTAGATATTAAGACTTATGTAAATAAATTTAAAATTGATGAGATTATTATTGCTATGCCATCAGCTGATGGTCGAAGTATTAGTGAAATTGTGGCTCTTTGTAAAGAAACAGAATGCGAAGTTAAGATTTTACCTGGAATTTATCAATTAATGACTGGTGAAGTTAGTATTAGTAAGCTTAGAGATGTAGAAATTGAAGACTTACTAGGAAGAGACCCAATAAAAGTTGATCTTGATTCTATAATGGATTATGTTGAAGACCAGGTTGTACTTATAACAGGTGGCGGTGGCTCTATAGGAAGTGAATTATGTAGACAAATTGCTTCCCACAATCCAAAGCAATTAATTATTGTAGATATATATGAAAACAATGCATATAGTATTCAACAGGAACTAATTAGTAAGTATCCAAATTTGAATCTGGAAGTTTTAATCGCTTCTGTACGTAACAAAGTTAGAATTAATTCAATATTTGAAAAATATAAGCCTAATATAGTATATCATGCAGCAGCCCATAAGCATGTACCACTAATGGAGGCAAGCCCTAATGAATCCATAAAGAACAATGTATTTGGTACTTTAAACACCGTGAGGGCAGCTAATAAGTATAATGCAGACAAGTTTGTGCTTATATCAACTGACAAAGCAGTAAACCCAACTAATATAATGGGAGCTTCTAAGCGAATTTGTGAAATGATAGTTCAAGCACATAATAATATATCAAATACCGAATTTGTAGCTGTACGATTTGGTAATGTTCTTGGTTCTAATGGTAGTGTAATACCATTATTTAAAAAACAAATAGAAGAAGGTGGGCCTGTAACAGTAACCCATCCTGATATTATAAGATATTTTATGACCATTCCAGAAGCAGTATCTCTAGTGCTACAGGCTGGTGCATATGCTAAGGGTGGAGAAATCTTCGTTCTTGATATGGGAGAACCTGTTAGAATTCTTGACCTAGCAACAAACCTTATAAAGCTTTCTGGCTTAAAACCAGATGAAGATATTATGATAGAATTCTCAGGACTTCGCCCAGGTGAAAAGTTGTTTGAAGAGTTGCTTATGGATGAAGAAGGAATGGAAGATACAGAGAACAAGTTAATTCATATTGGAAAGCCAATTGAACTTGATGAAAGCCTTTTCTTTGGACAGTTGGAGAAACTAAAAACTCTTTGTTATGATGAAAGGGTGGACATTCGTGAATATGTACAGGTAGTAGTACCAACCTATCATCCAGAAAAGCAAGGTGAAAAGACTAGTATTCCCTTGTCAATGAGTAGGCAAAGTCCAAGTGAAGTAAAAGATAATAATGAGAACTTTGATTCTTATAATAATAGTGTAGGTTATATAGAAGTTACAGATGGAATTGAATAAATAATTAAATAGGGATATAAGTGATGTAACCTAAGTAAAGTCTAACTTATTATGGTCACATCACTTATATCTCTTTTTTATTGCCCTTTTTGTTGTAAATATTATATATAAAGTTTATAATACTATTAGCTTAAGGAAATATTAAGAAGTTATTAAGAAGATTATATAAAAACATAAGGAGAGAAGTCATGTCAATTTTGGTAACAGGCGGTGCTGGATATATTGGTAGCCATACATGTGTAGAATTACTTGAAGCGGGTTATGATGTTGTGGTTGTTGATAATTTAAGCAACTCCAGTGAAAAGTCATTGGATAGAATTAAGAAGATAACAGGTAAAGGTATACGATTTTATAAAGCAGATATACTGGATAAAGAAGCGCTAACTAATATATTTGAATTAGAGAATATAGAAGCAGTAATACATTTTGCAGGGTTAAAGGCAGTGGGAGAATCTGTTCAAAAGCCACTTGAGTATTATCACAATAATATAACAGGAACCCTAATCTTATGCGATGTAATGAGACAATTTGATGTAAAAAGTATAGTGTTTAGTTCTTCAGCTACAGTATATGGTAATCCTAAAACTGTACCTATTAGTGAAGAATTCCCACTATCAGCTACTAATCCTTATGGAAGAACAAAGTTAATGTTAGAAGAGATTTTTGGGGACTTATACATAGCAGATAATGATTGGAAAATTGTACTTCTTCGCTACTTTAACCCTATAGGTGCACATGAAAGTGGGCTAATGGGTGAAGATCCAAAAGGAATCCCTAACAACTTAGTACCTTATATTACACAGGTTGCTGTTGGTAAATTAGATAAGCTTAATGTGTTTGGGGATGATTACAACACCCATGATGGTACAGGAGTGCGTGATTACATACATGTAGTAGATTTGGCAGTGGGCCATGTTAAAGCATTAGATAAAATTAAGTCATCAACAGGGGTATTTACTTATAACCTAGGAACTGGTATCGGTTACAGTGTACTAGATATGGTAAAGGCATTTGAAAAGGTAGTAGATGGAGATATTCCTTATAAAGTTAGTCCACGTCGTCCTGGAGATATTGCAACTTGTTACGCCGATCCATCTTTAGCTAAAGAGGAACTTAATTGGATTGCTACAAGAGGTTTAGATAAAATGTGTGAAGACTCATGGAGATGGCAAAAACATAATCCAAACGGCTATAATTGACAAAGATAAATTACTATGATAAGCTAAAAATTACAAATTAAAAACCTAGGGGTGCTTGTTAAATCAGGCTGAGATTAAACAATAATGTTTAGAACCCTTGAAGCTGTTTTGCTTCGAACCTGATCCGGGTAATGCTGGCGTAGGAATGTATAATAAGCTTAGTTTTGCTTTTATTAGCAATATACGCCTCTCCAGATTGGAGAGGTTTTTTATTATTTAAATATTTTGAGTAGATGGGAGGTTTTATGCCAGATGAAAGGAATTAAAAGTATTACAAATAAAATAGCACCTAGTCTAGCAATAGTAATTCTTCTACTGGGCTGGAGCGGCCTATCATATTCTGGGATTATTCCAAGGTTTATGTTGCCATCCCCTATAGACGTTGTAGGTGCCTTTATAGGAGACTTTGAATTACTTATGCATCATGCAAGGGTGACCCTTGTAGAAGCGCTCTTAGGTCTTGGGATAGGAGTAGTTTTAGGATTTATAGTAGCTGTAATAATGGATCAATTTCACATATTAAACAGGGCTATGTATCCTGTTTTAATAATTACTCAAACTGTTCCAACTGTAGCTATTGCACCTTTACTAGTACTATGGATGGGATATGGTATTTTGCCTAAAATCGTTTTAGTCGTTATTACAACTTTCTTCCCAATAACCATAGGCCTACTAAATGGATTTGCATCGTCTGATCCTGATGCTATTAACCTTATGAAGGCAATGGGAGCAAATACTTTTCAGAGGTTTGTTCATATAAAATGGCCTAGTGCCCTTGGCTCATTCTTTGGAGCACTAAAGATTTCTGTATCTTATTCTGTAGTTGGAGCAGTGATTTCAGAATGGCTTGGAGGTTTTGATGGTCTAGGTGTATATATGACAAGGGTAAGAAAGTCATTTTCCTTTGATAAAATGTTTGCAGTTATATTATTTATATCTGTTATTAGTTTAATACTTATGTTTGGAGTTACACTATTACAGAAGATGGCAATGCCATGGGACAGGAAAAAGAAAAGTTAAGAATATCAAAATTAAGGAGACTAACTATGAAAAAAAGAAATTATATATTTTTATCAATTATTTTAATATTAATTATTTCAATTACAGCATGTAGTGGTGATAATAATAAAAGAAAAGAAGATGCTAGTGGTGGTAATAGCCAGGGAAGTGAAGAACTTAAAGAAAAGGATTTAAAAGAGGTTAGCCTTGTGCTAGACTGGACACCAAATACTAATCACACTGGATTATATGTTGCCCAGTCTCAAGGTTACTTTAAAAGAGAGGGTCTTGAAGTTAATATAATGCAGCCGCCTGAAGATGGAGCAGAGACTATAGTTGCAGGTGGTGGGGCAGATTTTGGAATTAGTTTTCAAGATTATATGACCTTTGCCTTGTCAGCAGAAGATCCACTTCCTATTACAGCTATTGCAGCAACGATTCAGCATAATACTTCTGGGATAATATCCCTTAAGGAAACAGGAATTGATTCACCAGATAAGATGATGGGCAAAAATTATGCGACATGGAATATGGATATTGAAAAGGCAATTATTAGAAAGATGGTAGAAGACAGTGGGGGTAACTTTGATAATGTTGAACTTATCCCAAGTACTGTAACTGATGAAGTGACAGCATTGCAAACAGGGGTTGATTCGATTTGGGTATATTATGCTTGGGCAGGAATTGCAACAGAAGTAGCAGGCCTTGAGACTAACTTTATGGAAATTGCAGATTATGGACAAGAACTTGACTTTTATAGTCCTGTTATTATTGCTAACAATAACTATTTACAAGAGAATGAAGAGACAGTAAAGGCATTTCTAAGGGCAGTTAAAGATGGATATGAATACGCTATAGATAATCCCAAAGCTGCAGCAGATATATTGTTTGAAGCCGTACCAGAATTAAACAAGGACATACTTTATTCAAGTCAAGAATGGCTCTCAGACAAATATAAGGCAGAAGTTGACCAATGGGGATTTATTGACTTAGAAAGATGGGATGGGTTTTATGGATGGTTACTAGACCTTGGAATCATTGAAATCCCAATTGATTCAGGTGTAGGATTTACCAACGAATATCTTCCAGAGTAAAGATAAACCTTGTTAGAAAGGGTATATATTATGAATAAACTTACTTGTAATAATATTACTGCCAGTTATGATGGAGTTAAAATAATAGAAGACATAAATATTGACCTACACCAAGGAGAGCTTATATCTCTACTTGGTGTAAGTGGTGTGGGTAAAACCACATTATTTCAAGTTATATCAGGCCTTTTAGCACCAGATACAGGAAAGGTTATGTTAGATGATAAGAACATTACAGGCAGGGCAGGGAATGTTAGCTACATGCTCCAAAAAGATTTGTTATTCCCTTATAAAACAATTTTAGACAATGTAGCTTTACCTTTGACAATCCAAGGTATTAAAAAACCAGAGGCTATAGAGAAAGCTTCCAGTTATTTTGGTGAATTTGGTTTAGAAGGTACCCAGGACAAATATCCTGACCAATTATCAGGAGGAATGAGGCAAAGGGCAGCCTTACTACGTACCTACCTATTCTCAGATCAAGTTGCCTTACTAGACGAACCTTTTAGTGCCCTAGATACTATAACAAAAGGTAATATGCATGAATGGTACTTAAATGTAATGGAGCAAATCAAATTATCTACAATCTTTATAACCCATGATATTGATGAAGCAATATTTTTGTCTGATAGAATCTATATAATGGCTGGTAAACCTGGAAGAATAATTGATGAGATTAAAGTATCAGTGGAAAAACCAAGAAACAAAGAGTTTTTACTAACCAGTGAGTTTTTAGAATATAAAAGAAATATAATTAGAAAGCTCAACTTTTAGGCTGTTTAGAAAAATATATTTTAAAATTAACATGATGTCTTCTTATATATTGAAAAACTATGTTATAATTAACCAATAAGGAATTATTTAAATTGAAAGGTGGTGCAAGGAGGCTAGTTAAATATATTTAATTTATACTAAATCAAAGGTATATTTCATGCTTCTAACACTATGAAAAAGAAATTATCATTTCTCCTACTTTGTATGGTTTTAATATCAGCTAGTGGGTTAATTATTACATCAGTTATTTCAAAGGAGCAAAACAGCTCTAAAAGAAAAATAGTAACATCCTTCTACCCAATGTATATTATAACGACTAATATAGTTGAAGGTGTAGATGATATTGAGATTGTTAATTTAACTGATTATGAAACAGGATGCCTACATGACTATCAATTAACAACAAGTGATATGAAAAAACTAGAGAATGCTGATACTATTATTATGAATGGTGGGGGCATGGAAGGGTTTGTTGAAGAAGTTTTTGATTCTTATCCTAATGTTCCTATAATTGATTCCTCTATGGGAATCCCCTTATTAAGTGGGACAGGCCATGATCATGACCACGATGATGACCACGACGAAGATGACGATGACCACGGTGAAGACTCTCACGAAGGGCATAATCATGAGTATAACGCTCATATTTGGATGAATATGGACCACTATATTAAGCAAGTAGAAAATGTTGCAAAAGACTTATCTGACTTAGATCCAGCTAATTCAAGAATCTATGAGAGTAATAGTATAAAATATATAGAAGAAATCCGACAACTACAAGATGATTACAAATCAAGATTAATAAAATATAAGGATATTCCTATTATAATATTTCATGACGCCTTTGCATATTTAGCAGATGAATTAGGCTTGAATGTGGTGCATATTATTAATATGGATGAAAACACCCATCTAAGTGCAGGCGAGATAAGAGAAATTATAGATAAAATTAATGAGCATAATGTTGAGGTGCTTTTAACAGAAGCACAATATAGTGTATCAATAGCGGAAACAATATCTAGCGAAACAGATTCAAAGGTTTATATAGTAGATAGTATTGTATCAGGTACCAATACAAAGGATGCATATATAAATGCAATGAGAGACAATATTGAAATGTTAGAAAAGGCTTATGAAGAAGCAATATCTAATTAATATAGGCGAGAAAAACAATATAAATAATAAAAAAGAAAAATAATAAAAAGTATATTAATTAAGAAAACAAAATAAAAATAGGAATATGATTATTCAGTAGAAATCTAATAATGAATATACTAAAAAAGAATAAAATTTAGTGGAGAGGGGAAAGGCACTTTCTCCCTGACAAAAGTCATGGGCGTACTTGCCAAAGACAAAATGAAAAAAAATGGATTTAGTAAAAACAAAAATAATATTCGTAGACAATGTCAATGTGGATTTCACTGTATACAAATGCAAGATATTGATGTTACCCTAGGGCAAAACACAATTCTTAAAGACATTAATATCCACATTCATTGTGGTAATCTGACAACAATTATAGGAAGAAATGGTGCTGGTAAGTCTACTTTAATTAAAGCAATTACAGGAGAAATTCCCTATAAAGGCAAAATGTTATTTCAAGATATCAGGCTTGATCAAATATTAGATATGAAAATAGGATATGTTCCTCAACATATAAACTTAGAAAAGAATACACCAACAAGTGTATATGACTTATTTGCCTCATTTATCAGTAATAAAGCTGTATTCTTATATAAAGATAAAAGGTTATATAAGCAAATAAAAGAGTCCTTATCTATGTTTAGTGCTGAAGATTTAATTGATAAAACTGTTAGTGACTTATCAGGTGGGGAGCTACAAAGGGTATTGCTATCAATTGCTTTAACCCCAATTCCTAACTTATTGCTCCTTGATGAGCCTATTTCTGGAGTTGATAGAAATGGAATGGAACTTTTTTATTCTAATATTAATAATTTGAAACT
>CAZOSE010000036.1:862-14214 GCA_964582385.1 uncultured Lachnospiraceae bacterium | reverse complement strand
AAGAATTAAGAAATTATAATACCATAAGAATTATCTTGAAACGAAAAGGTTTAAAAATAGGGAGTGATATAACTGGTCTGAGTTATATCACTCCCTATAAGTTTAAAATATAGAATTATACTCTTTACCTGTATACTAGATATCTTGCCATATATTACTATAATGTATCAACTTTGCCTATAGGTAAAAGAACATACCAATTATTCCGGTCCCAAACATTACAAATATAGGACTAAGCTTATATTTTCTCAAAACAAAAAATGCAATTCCAAATAAAACTAAAGCTACTAAGTTTAGGTCAGATAAGCCAGTATAGACGCTAGTATCTCCAAGAAGTGCAAGTAATAGTAGTGATATACCTGCAGATGCTATAAGGGCTACAACTGCTGGTCGCAAGCCTTTTAAAATTCCGTTTACTGCAGGAAGGCTACTATATTTTTTAAATAAATAAGCTAAACTAAGAACTATAATTGCAGATGGAAAAATGCTTCCAATAGTGGCAACAATAGCTCCAAGGATTCCAGCAACACGTATACCAACAAAGGTTGCAGAATTAACTAATACAGGACCTGGTGTCATTTCTGCAATAGTAATAATATCTGCAAATTCAGTCATTGTTAGCCAATTGTTTTTCTCCACAACTTGATTTTGTATTAAGGGTATTGCAGCATAACCACCGCCTACACTAAACATACCAACTTGTACAAAACTAAGAAACAACTTAATATATAGGGACATTACTTACCTCCATTATTACTTTTTTCATTATAGATAGCAGCAGACATTCCAATTATTGCACTAATAAAAATTATAAGTAAAATATTAATATCAAAGACAAAGGTTGCAATAAAAGCTATTATCATTGTTATAACTGCTATATAATCTTTGTGTTTTATAATATTATGGGCCATCCCAATTGACACATCTAGAACAACAGCAGCAATTCCAGCCTGCATACCTTTTAGCAATGCCCTAATAACAGAATTATTTCGAAAAGCTGTATAAAAGAGTGAAATGACTGATAATATTATAAAAGGTGGAAGTATAGAACCTAGTATACATACTAAAGCACCTTTAATCCCAGCAATTCGGTATCCTAGAAGAATAGCTGCATTAACTGCTATAGCTCCTGGTGACGATTGTGCAATTGCTGCTATGTCCATCATTTCTTCTTCATCAATCCAATCTAATTGATTTACAAATCTTTTTTTCATTAAGGGAACAATAACAAAACCACCGCCAAAGGTAAAAGCGCTGATTCTAAAAGTGGACGTAAATAGAGTTAAGTAAACTGATTTGTTTATTTTCATGGAAACCTCCGTATGAATGAAATATAAGTTTCATTATATACCTAAAAAGTATATAATTAAAATAGTATTATCTTATTGAATACATAATAAATTTGTTATGTACAGACTTTGTGAATAATAAATTATAATAAGAATAATCAATCATAAGTAATCGTAATAAAAATAATCAATTATATTAAAAACTTATAATTACTCAAGAGTTAATTAGCTAATTGAATAATATGCTAACAAACTTGTAAGAAAGGGGAAGAGATTAAATGACATTAAGACATATGAGAATATTTATAGCAGTTTATGAAGGCAAGAGCATGACTGTAGCAGCAAAAAAGCTTTTTATAGCACAACCTTCTGTCAGTTTAGCTATAAAAGAATTAGAAGATTATTATGGTGTCAAATTATTTGATAGAATATCTAGAAGATTACACATTACTGAACAAGGAAAAGAATTTTATAAATATGCTAGTCATATAAACTCTCTTTTTGATGATCTAGAATATAAAATTAATGATTGGGATAAAACAGGAATAATTAGTATTGGTTCTAGTATTACCATTGGAAACTATTTATTACCCGGATTTATTAAAGAGTTTAATGATATATACGAAAATACAAAGGTATATATTACAATAGATAATTCAGAAGAAATTGAAAAAAAGGTGATATCCAATGAAGTAGATTTCGGGCTTATCGAGAACATACCTCATAGCAAGCACTTATTAATGGAAAAGTTTGAAAAAGACAAACTAGTCCTTATATGTGGTGCCAATCATCCTTTGTTTAATAAGACAGAGATAGAAATAGAAGAGTTATTAGATTATGATTTTATATTAAGAAAAAAGGGAAGTGGTAGTAGAGAACTTTTTGATAGTACCATGTTAACTAAAAAGATAGAAATTAAACCAGTTGGAGAAAGTATTAGTAACAGTGCGATTATACAACATGTAATAGCTGGACTTGGCTTATCTGTAATACCATATCTTTTAGTAGAAAGAGATGTAGCAGCAGGAAAATTATACATAATCGAAATAAAAGATATATTATTTGCAAGAGATTTTTATTTAATATACCATAAAAATAAATATATATCAGAGGCTACACAGAAACTTATGGATATATGTAGGCAAACCCATGCCAAACCTTTGGATAAAAGATAAGTAAGTTTGTTCTTGATTTGCATAAGACTATGTTATACTATTTATGCACACAACTAAGAACACTTGTGACTTTAGTCGTGAGAGGTTCAAGGGGTATAGAGTAGGAGTAATGAAGGGAGTTTTAAATGATAATTAAGAAGATGTTTGTGATTATAAATATACTTTTAATTAGTATTTTTAGTCTGACAGCCTGTAGTAATAAGGATACAAATGGAGATGGTGCAGGTGAAGTGATAAACAAAGAAGAGACAAAGAATGATAAAGATAAGCTAATAATGGCAATAGGTTCAGAGCCAGACGAGGGCTTTGATCCCATATATGGCTGGGGTAGATATGGAAGCCCCTTAATTCAAAGTAGCTTAGTTAAAACTAATAAAGACATGGAAGTTGTTAGTGACCTGTCTCATACATATAATATTAGTGATGACGGATTAAAATGGACTTTTAACTTGAGAGATGATGCTAAGTTTACAGATGGACAAGCTGTTACTGCAAAAGATGTAGTATTTACATTCAAAACCGCAAAGGAAAGTAACTCTGTAGTTGACTTAACTGTTTTAGATAAGGTAAAAGAACTTGATGAATATACTGTTGAAATGACTCTGCTTAGACCTGAATCATCCTTTATTTATAGTGTTGCTAAAACGGGTATTGTTCCAGAACATGCTTATAACTCGTCATACGGGGATAATCCTCTTGGAAGCGGACCATTTAAATTCATTAGGTGGGACAAGGGGCAGCAGTTAATATTAGAATCAAATGAAGACTATTATGGAGATATTCCAGAAATTAAAAATATTGTAATATTATTTATGACTGAAGATGCAGCAATTGTTGCAGCAAAAGCAGGACAACTTGATGTAGCAATGACAGTACCAAACTTAGCTAGTGTTGAAATAAAAGGAATGAGTATTTATACAGCACAAACAATTGATAATAGGGGGATTACACTTCCTGTAGTGTCTGACCAAGGATTAACTAACAAGGATGGCTATCCTATTGGAAATGATGTTACATCTGATATTGCAATTAGAAAGGCTCTATCCTACGGATTAGATAGGCAGCAAATGGTAGATGATGTATTAAATGGTTATGGAAAGATAGCTTATTCTGAAGCGGATGGAATGCCTTGGTTTAATGAAGATATTGCAATAGAATATGACTTGGATAAGGCTAAAGACCTGTTAGAAGAGGCTAATTGGCTAGTTAACAAGGAAGGAATAAGAGAAAAAGAAGGACTAAAGGCTGAGTTTACAATCATTTATCCAGCAGGAGATTCAATAAGGCAAGGCCTGGCAATGAATGTATCTAGCCAAGGAAAAGGACTAGGCATTAAGATTAATGTTGAAGGATTAAGTTGGGATGAAATAGATAAGAGAATGTATAAAGATCCTGTTTTAATGGGATGGGGAGACCAAACCCCTATGGAAAGCTATTTACTTTACCATAGCAGTAATAAAGGTTTAGATTATTATAATCCTGAAAATTATGACAATGAAATTGTAGATAAGTATATGGAAGAGGCACTTAAAACCACTGATGTCAAAGAAGCTAACAAACTATGGAAAAAGGCCCAGTGGGATGGTAGCACAGGAACCTCAACCCTAGGAGATGCACCTTGGGTGTGGTTAGTTAACATTGATCATATATATTACGTTAGAGATGGACTTGATATTGGAGAGCAAAAGATACATCCCCATGGGCATGCGTGGCCACTAGTTTCTAATTTAGAAGAGTGGAGATGGGCGGATTAATTAGATTATGAAAATTTTAAACTACATAGTAACTAATTTTATAAAGATGATAGGGCTTATTATACTAGTGTGTATTGTTACGTTTACACTTGCTGTGAATTCACCTATAGACCCTGTAAGACAATATGTTGGGGATGGGGTTACTGTAAGTGCAGAGCAAAGGGAGTCTATAGCCGACTACTGGGGGCTTAATGAGAGTAAAGTCCAAAGATTCAAGAGATGGCTGGATAACATTATAGATGGAGATTTTGGAGAATCTCTTATTTACAGAGAAAGTGTTGTAAAAGTTATAAAAGATAGGGGTTCGAATTCTCTTTACTTAATGCTTTCATCCTTTGTTTTATCAGGTGTAATAGGGTATTTACTAGGGCTATTAATGGCAAGGTACCGTGACTCTGTATTTGATAAAGTTTTTAAGACTATTTGTATAGTCCTTGCGGGTACACCTACTTTTTGGATAGGAATACTATTATTAATTGTCTTTGCTGTTAATCTAAACTTATTCCCTATAGGTTTTAGTGGGCCAATAGGAGTAGCACGTGATGGAGTAAGCTTCTTAGAAAGAATCCATCACTCTATATTACCCATAATAACCCTAACTTTAGTAAATATACCAGCTATAGCACTACCAACTAGGACTAAAACAATTGAAGTAATAAAAAGTGATTATGTATTATTTGCTATTGCTAGAGGGGAAAGTAAAAGAAGTATTTTGAAGAATCATATTCTTAAAAACACAATAATACCTGCAACTACAATTTTGTTCGGATCATTTAGTGAAATCTTTGGTGGGAGCATCTTGGCGGAAACAGTGTTTTCCTATCCAGGGCTTGGCTCTACAGTTGTTCAAGCTGGACTTGGAGGAGATATACCTTTACTACTAGGAATTACTATAATAAGTTCCATCTTTGTGTTTTTAGGTAACTTTATTGCGGATATTATATCTACCCTCATTAACCCAATGGTTAGAGAGGAGTTATAATATGGACAGAAGAAAAAAGAGTAAAATACTTGTGATAATTATTCTAGTAATAATACTGCTTATTATAGGTTTTGGATCACTTATAAGTGAAGAAATGATGGAGGCTAACTTTAGCGAGAAAAACCGGTTCCCATCCCTAACCCATCTTTTTGGGACAGATTGGTTGGGAAGAGATATGTTTTTTAGAACAATTAAAGGATTAGAAAACAGCTTGCTTATAGGTACGATAGCTTCGGTATTTAGTTCTCTAATAGCTATTGTTGTAGGTGGTTTAGCTGGAACAATGCCAAAATGGGTAGATAACATAGTAAGAATGGCAATGGACTTAGTAATGGGTATACCCCACTTGCTTTTTATAATATTAATATCAGTGTTTACAGGTAGGGGAATAAAAGGCCTAATAATAGGTATAGCACTAACCCACTGGGTTTCATTAGCAAGGGTAATTAGAAATGAAGTCTTGCAAATTAAAAATGAACCCTATGTGCTTCTATCAAGGCAATTTGGGAAAAACAATTGGTATATTTTTAAACATCATATGATTCCTCTGGTTTTGCCCCAGTACATAATCGGTCTTGTACTTATGTTTCCCCATGCAATCCTTCATGAAGCAGCAGTTACATTTTTGGGGTTTGGATTAGCTCCTGAAATCCCATCTATTGGAATAATATTATCTGAAAGTATGAGATATTTAATAAGTGGAATGTGGCATTTGGCCTTCTTTCCAGGGGTATCCCTAGTATGCTTAGTACTACTTATAAATAAACTAGGAGAAAATATATCCCTTATTATAAATCCATATCATTCAAGAGAATAACTTTCAAGATAAAGAATTATAAGTAGGTTTAGAGCGTAGAAATGAGGATTGTTATGGAAAGGCCCCTTTTAGAAATTAAAAACTTATCAGTAGAATTTAAAATGAATGGTAATTTAGATAAAACAAGTAATAACCAAGTTGTTAGTGACTTGTCTATAAAGGCATATCCAGGAGAAATCTTAACCATTGTAGGTTCAAGTGGTAGTGGTAAAAGTATATTAGCACATGGGATATTAGGACTTTTACCGGATAATGCAAAGGTTTGTGGACAGATGTATTATGACGGCCAGCTTGTTGATGAAGAGTTATTGAAAAAACTACGTGGTAATGAAATAACCTTTATACCTCAAAGTGTGTCAAATTTAGACCCCCTTGTTAAAATAGGCAAGCAAGTTAGGAAGTTTTCTAAGGAAGCAAAAGTAATCGAAAAGCAAAGAAAGATTTTTGAGGAATATGACTTGTGTAAAAAGTCTGAAAACTTATATCCTTTTCAACTTTCAGGAGGAATGGCAAGACGTACCCTTATTTCAACGTCGGTTATGCAAGAGCCCAGAATGATAATTGCAGATGAACCGACTCCAGGCCTTGACGTGGAATCAGCTAAGAAAACTATGGATTATTTTAGAGATTTTGCCAATGAAAATAAAGCCGTTATCTTAATTACCCATGATATTGAACTGGCAATTAATTATTCAGATAAGGTAGCCATATTCTATGCTGGTCAAATTATTGAAATTACTAAGGCTAAGTATTTTAAGAAGGGTGTTGAATATTTAAGACATCCATATACAAAAGCCTTATATGAATCACTACCCTCTAATGGATTCAAACCTATAGAAGGTTTGCAACCAGAAAATGTTATATATGATCAAACTTGTGTATTTAAAGATAGGTGCAAATACAAGAAGGACTTGTGTGATAAGAAAATAAAAGTCTTAGAATTTGTTGATGAAATGGTGAAGTGTAATTATGATTTTAGAAGCTAAAAATATTGGTTTTCGATATAAAAATACGGACTATATAATAAAAAATCTGGATTTTAAGGTGTCCTCTAATGAAAGAGTTGGTTTAATTGCTAGAAGTGGTTATGGAAAGACCACATTTGGTAAAGTCCTTTCAGGATACTTAAGGCCTAACTGGGGTGAGATATTAATTAACGAAAGGGAAATTCCTACAAAAGGATTTAATCCAGTTCAGTTGATTAATCAACATCCAGAAAAATCAATTAATCCAAAATGGAAAATGAAAAAAGCTATAAGTGAGAATGAAATAGAAAACAGTGACTTACTTGAAGCCTTAGGAATAAGGAATACATGGTTAGATAGATATCCTAATGAGCTCTCAGGGGGTGAATTGCAAAGATTTGCAATAGCAAGAGCAATTACAAAGGATACAAAGTTTATTGTAGCTGATGAAATTACAGCTATGCACGATGGAATAAGTCAGGCGCAAATATGGACATCCTTAATGGATATTTCCATTAAAAGAAATATTGGCCTAATAGTTATAACTCATAATAAGGAGTTAGCAAAAAGAGTGTGCACTAGGATAGTAAATCTAGAAGAGATAAACAACAGAATTTAAGCAAGCTTTATAAGGAGTGTTGACATGACTATTAATAATAAGTATCAAAAATTACGACAAGTAATAAGTGAGATGGAAAGCCTGGTTGTGGCGTTTTCTGGAGGAGTTGACAGTACATTTCTACTATATGTGGCAAATGATGTCTTAAAGGAAAAGACCATGGGAATAAATGTAACGGCTTCTATGTATCCTAATAGAGAAACTAAAGAAACAGAAGATCTGGCTAATAAATTTGGGGCAAGATTTATGTCTATTAAAGGTGATGAGTGGAATGTTCCAGGCTTTGTCAATAATGAACCCGATAGATGTTACCACTGTAAGAGCGCTATATTTTCAATGATTATTAACATTGCAAATGAAAATGGTTTTGAATATGTGGTGGATGGGACTAATGCTGATGATACTGATGACTTTAGACCAGGTATGAGGGCTCTAAAAGAACTAGGGGTTAGAAGTCCTTTAAAGGAGGCTGGCCTAAGTAAGGCAGAAATAAGAGGGCTTTCCAAGGAATTAAATGTTCCAACCTGGAATAAAACTTCTATGGCATGTTTAGCATCTAGAATACCTTATGGAACCAAGATAAGTAAAGAAAACTTGAAAATGGTTGAAAACTGTGAAAATTATCTTTACGACCTGGGTTATAAAGGATTTAGGGTAAGATATCATGGTAACCTTGCAAGGATAGAGCTTTCAGAAAAAGACTTAATTAACTTTGTTGCAAATGACAAAGATTCTGTAACTAGCTACTTTAGAAAGGAAGGATTTAATTACATAACCCTAGATTTACAAGGTTACAGAATGGGAAGTATGAATGAAGAAGTAAGTGAGGAAATAAAGGAAAGCTGGGCGGTGGAATAATGAATAAAGATGAATTAAAGAAGTTTTTGCAGGGAATAAAAAATGAAGATATATCAATAGATGAAGGTGTAGATAAGCTAAAAGAATTGCCGTTTTCTGAAGTTGGAGATTACGCAAAGATAGACAATCACAGAGCCCTTCGTAATGGTTACCCTGAAGTAATATTTTGCCAAGGTAAAAGCCAAGAACATATTAATGGAATCATTTTGCATATGCTTGAAAATGGTGAAAGAAATATATTAGCTACAAGGGCAAGTAAGGAAGTTTATGAAAGTATCTTAAAAGTTACTGATAAGGCAGACTACTATGAACTAGCCAGAATTGTGGTAATAAAAAGAGAAGAAATAGTAAAAACTAAAAACTCAATACTAGTTGTAACAGGTGGAACAGCAGATATTCCGGTTGCCGAAGAAGCAGCTGTAACAGCAGAAGTTTTAGGTAACTCTGTAGAAAGATTATATGATGTGGGAGTTGCAGGCCTTCATAGACTACTAGCTAAGCTAGATGTAATTAACAAGGCCAATGTCATTGTTTGTGTTGCTGGTATGGAAGGTGCCTTAGCAAGTGTAGTTGGTGGACTTGTAGATGTTCCTGTTATAGCAGTTCCAACCAGTGTTGGCTATGGGGCAAACTTTAATGGCCTATCAGCACTTCTTTCAATGTTAAACTCTTGTTCATCGGGTACCAGTGTGGTTAATATTGACAACGGATTTGGAGCAGGTTATACAGCTAGTATGATTAACAAAATGAATGGAGGTAATTAAATGAACATACTATATATGGATTGTTTTTCTGGAATAAGTGGTAATATGACTTTAGGAGCATTCATAGATTTGGGTGTTGATAAGGAAATGCTACTTGGTGAACTTGATAAACTTAATCTAGATGGGTATAAAATTGAGCTTAGTAAGAAGACAAAGAATGGCATAGTGGGAACCTATTTTGATGTTATTTTGGATGAAGAGCCACATTCTCATGATCACAGCCATGACCATAATAATGAAGAATCAAATGCTCATGATGATAAACATACTCACAGCCATGAACACAGAAATCTAGCTGCTATAGAAAAAATAATTGATGATAGTAGCTTATCCCAAAATATAAAAATCCTATCTAAGCAAATGTTCAACTATGTTGCTGTTGCTGAGGCTAAGATTCACGGTAAGCCAGTAGAGGAAGTACATTTTCATGAAGTCGGAGCTATAGACTCAATAATTGACATAATAGGAACAGCAATTTGTGTGGATAGTTTAAACCCTGATAAAATAATTGCTTCTAAACTCCATCTTGGAAGTGGTTTTGTTAGGTGTCAGCACGGTATAATTCCAGTTCCTGCTCCAGCTACCCTTGAAATTATCAAAAACGCAAAGATACCTGTATACTCTAAAGGAGTTGTGGGTGAATTAGTTACACCTACAGGTGCAGCAATAGTTGCAGCACTTGCTGATGAGTTTTCTAATCAACCAGAAATGGAAATTGAATCAATTGGCTATGGTGCTGGATATAAGGATTTTAAAATGCCAAATGTACTTAGGTTAATATTAGGTAAAAAAAAACTAAATCCCAACAAGTTGTTTTAGCTGAAACTAACATTGATGATACAACTGGAGAAGTGTTAGGTTATGTTATGGAAGAGCTTTTAGGGGCAGGAGCTTTAGATGTGTTTTTTACTCCTATTTACATGAAAAAATGCCGCCCTGCTGTCAAGTTATCCTTTTTGGCTTATGAAGACAAGGTAGAACTTTTAGAAAAGATATTATTTAAAGAAACATCTACTATAGGTATAAGAAAAGTAATTATGGAAAGAACAGTAATGGAAAGAAGTTTTGATATCCTAGAAACAAGGTTTGGAAATATTACTGTCAAAAAACTGTCTTACCAAGATATTGCTAAAAGTTACGGTGAATATGAGGATGTGAAAAAGGCAGCTATAAAACATAAGGTTTCGGTACAAGAAGTGCATGATGAGGTTAAGTATATGATTAGGCAAGGTAAGGAAATGGATTAATAGATTTTTACAAGCACAAAACAAAGGCAATCCACAGAAAACAACAACATTCCATTGACTTATACTGTGTATTATAATAAAATGTAGTAAAATACGTAAATTATTAAAAGAAAACAAATAGAAACAACAAAAAACCATGTAATTAAAGAAGGGATGGATTGGTATGTTAAAAGGAATTCCAAATATTATATCACCAGAATTATTAAAAGTATTAAGTGAGATGGGTCATGGGGACACAATTGTTATAGCAGATGGTAACTTTCCAGCAGAATCTATGGGAAAAGACGCAAAGGTAATTAGACTAGATGGTCACGGAGTGCCAGAGGTTCTAGATGCAGTTTTACAACTTATTCCATTAGATACTTATGTTGATCATCCAGTACAGTTAATGGAAGTAGTACCTGGAGATGATGTAGAAACTCCTATATGGGACACTTACAAAGAAATCATTGGAAAACATGATGATAGAAAAGATAAGATCGTTGGTAACATTGAACGATTTAAATTCTACGATGAATCAAAAAAGGCTTATGCAATTATAGCTACTGGAGAGACAGCAATCTATGCTAACGTATTGTTACAAAAGGGTGTAGTTATTAACGATTAATTGTAAGGAGTAAAAGTTAAATGTCTGATATAAAAAAAGTACTAGCATTTGATTTTGGAGCTTCAAGTGGTAGGGCCATGATTGGTGCCTTTGATGGTCATAAGATAGAACTAACTGAAATACATAGATTTTCCAATGATCCGGTTATTGTTGGAGATACAATGTATTGGGATACTCTAAGGTTGTTTTATGAGATAAAACAAGGTCTTTTAAAGGCTAAGCATGCAGGTGGTTTTGATAGCCTTGCAATTGATACCTGGGGTGTTGATTTTGGTTTAATTGATGAATATGGAAAGCTAGTTGAAAATCCTATTCATTACCGTGATTTAAGAACAGAAGGTATGGTTGAAGAAGCATTTGAGTTAATACCAAGAGATGACTTTTATAAAGAGACTGGTATTCAATTCATGGAACTTAATACTGCCTTTCAACTTCTATCTCTAATTAAAGATAGACCACATATTATTGAAAGAGCAGATAAGTTGCTCTTAACACCAGATTTATTTAATTATTTTTTAACTGGTAAAATGAAAAGCGAATATTCTATAGCTTCAACCACTCAGCTACTTAATGCAAAAGAAAGAAAGTGGTCAAAGTCAGTAATGGATGCTCTTGGCATTCCTGAAAGACTTTTCACAGAAATTGTCCCTTCTGGAACAGTTATAGGTAAGTTAAGCGATGAAATCTGTGAGGAATTAGATCTTGAACCTGTAGATGTTGTTGCTGTTGCTTCCCATGATACTCAAAGTGCTTTACTTTCAGTACCTACCCAGGAAGATGATTTTATTTTCATAAGTAGTGGAACCTGGTCTCTTTTTGGAACAGAGACAGATGAGCCAATTCTTAATGACACATCTTATAAGTATAACTTTACTAATGAAGGTGGATATGAGTATAAGACCTCATTCCTTAAGAATATTATAGGCTTATGGCTAATTCAAGAAAGTCGTAGACAGTGGATTAGAGAAGGTGAAGAATATAGCTTTGGTGAACTAGAAGATATGGCTAAGGATGCAAAACCATTTAAATGCTTTATAGATCCTGATGCTCCTGAATTTGTTGCAGCAGGTAACATTCCAGAACGTATTCAAGATTATTGTAAGAGAACTAATCAAGAAGTACCAGTTACTAAAGGGGAAATTGTTCGTTGTATTAATGAGAGTTTAGCCCTTAAGTACAGATATACCTATGAACAAATCAAGGAATGTACTAATAAAGAATACAATTCTATAAACATGGTTGGTGGAGGTATTCAAAGTAAGTTATTATGTCAATTAACAGCCAATTCTTGTAACTGTAATGTTATCGCAGGACCAGTTGAGGCTACTGTTATGGGTAATATTGTACTTCAGCTAATGGTAAGTGGAGATATAAAAGACCTTAAACATGCAAGGGAAATAATTGCTAAATCACCGGATATTGTGACTTATGAATCAAATCATAATGAACAGTGGGAAGATGAGTATAAGAAATATTTAAAATTACTTGATGTTTAAGTTTGTTATATAAGAAAGTAAGGCCGCAGATTGTATTTTGTATAATCTGCGGCCTTACTGTATATAATAATAATATTGTATTTTTAAAAGTTCTATGGTAGGTTTTTTACAATAGTTATGGAGTCATTCTCCACATATAGTTTCTCGGAAGATTTTCTTTGATAGTAACCTAGGTTATAGGATTCTTTATCAGGTAATCCAGAGAATTCAGTTGGTGTATATCCTGTTACACTCTTAAAAACCCTATTAAAGTTCCTTACGTTATTAAAGCCGCAATCTAAGGCTATTTCTGTCACATTATTAGATGAGTTATAGAGTTTTTCCATAGCATGTTCAACACGAATTAAATTCAAGTACTTAACAAAATTAATACCAGTAAAGTCTTTGAAAACCTTAGAAAAATGACTAGGGCTAAAGTGCATTCTATCAGCTGCAAAATCTAAGGTAATGTTTTCATAATAATTAGTATCTATATAAGAAAGCAATTCTTGAAAATTATTAAGCATATGTATCCTGTTGTTTTGACTCTGGGAAATAGCAAGATTAACTGGAACTTTTCGCTTTAGTAAGTACCAAAACCTACGAATAGATGAATCCACAATTTCTTCATAATAGGTTTCTTTGTTATGAAGTTCAGCTTTGAGTATATTAAGAAGTTCATGAAGTTCCTGGTTTAAATGATATTTTTCTAATTCTTCCTTTTTAATAATAGGACAAGAAAAATGAGAATACTCATACATTGAACTGATAATACTTGTATCAAATATTAAAAAACATAT
>CAZOSE010000036.1:0-852 GCA_964582385.1 uncultured Lachnospiraceae bacterium | reverse complement strand
CAATTACATTACTACAACCTGGTGAGTTACTATAATGTAAATCACCTGTATCGCAAATAATTAAATCTCCTTCATTAGCTACAAAGCTATTGTTTGATATACTTATATTAGTGCTACCTTCCCTAACGTATATAAGTTCTATTTCCTTATGCCAGTGGGCAACGAAACTAATGTTGTCATAACTCTTATGCCAAACCTTGTAGTTGGAATCATATCTGCGAATCTCATGGAAAGCTCTCATGGTTTCACCTCCTACCAGGCAATTATATCAATTATCACAAAAAATGTCCATATTATAATAAAATATATCAAGTCTATTTATATAATGTTTTGTATAATATAACTATAATACTTTACGTATTTTTGAATCTATCGATAATAATTACATAATAGAATTATTTAAGGAGGAAAAGCATGGCAAAAAGTAGATTAATTGGTGACTACCCAGTAATAGGAATTCGTCCAGTAATTGATGGTCGTAGAGGACCACTTAAGGTAAGAGAGTCACTTGAAGACCAAACAATGAATATGGCAAAGGCGGCTAAACAATTATACGAAGAGAATCTTAGATATTCAAACGGAGAACCTGTAAAGGTTGTTATTGCAGATACAACAATCGGCCGAGTTGCTGAAGCAGCAGCTTGTGAAGCTAAATTTAAAAAAGAGGGTGTAGATGTTACTCTAACTGTAACTCCTTGTTGGTGCTATGGTTCAGAAACTATGGATATGAACCGCAATACAATTAAAGGGGTTTGGGGTTTTAACGGAACAGAAAGACCTGGAGCAGTTTACCTTGCAGCAGTTCTTGCAGGACATGCACAAAAAGGTCTACCTGCATTTGGTATTTATGGA
>CAZOSE010000035.1:5805-14537 GCA_964582385.1 uncultured Lachnospiraceae bacterium | reverse complement strand
CTGCGGAAACATATCCATTACACACACCTTATCCACCCTATATCCCCTATCCTGAAATACAATCAAGTCCCTTGCCAGACTAGTAGGGTTGCATGATATGTATACAATTCTATCAACTCCATAATCTATAATCTTATTAAGTGCTTTTGGATGAACCCCTTCTCTTGGTGGATCAATAACAATTAATTCTGGCCTATCCTCCACATCATCAAGAATCTTTAAAACATCACCTGCAATAAATTCACAGTTATCTAATCCATTTAAAGATGCGTTTTCTTTTGCTGCATCCACAGCCTCTTCAACTATTTCTATACCTACAACCTTCTTGGCAACTGGTGCTAATATCTGGGCTATGGTTCCTGTTCCACTATAAAGGTCAAATATAGTAGCATCACTCATATTTGAATCATTTCCACCATCAATATTTTGCAAGTTATCAGTATTATTAAAAGGAGTCATTACATATTCTCTTGCTTTTTCGTAAAGAACCTCTGCTCCTAGAGTATTAGTTTGGAAAAAGGAAAATGATGAAATCTGAAATCTTAATCCTAGAATTTCTTCATAAAAAACTTCTTGGCCATATAGGGTTTTCATGCTGTCTTTTTTAACTACATCTCCTATAGCATCATTATAAGTATGGAGGATTCCTACAATATTACCTTCAAGTTCAAGGGAAAGTAGTTTGTTTTTAAAGTTCTCTAGTACTTCCTCTTCTAAAGAATCATAGTCCCATTGACTGGTGGTAATTAGGTTTATTAGTA
Source organism: uncultured Lachnospiraceae bacterium (assembly GCA_964582385.1). Classification (GTDB taxonomy): domain Bacteria; phylum Bacillota; class Clostridia; order Lachnospirales; family Lachnospiraceae; genus JAAYRG01. Next base: position 13,776 of record CAZOSE010000035.1, on the reverse strand, counting down.
TTTCACCTGTATTAGTAGCTCTTCTTACTAGCAAATGACGCAAGTAACCAACGCGACTCATCTTTTTGTAATAACTCATCTCCAAGTCTTTAAAAAAGTTCAACACACAATCTAATATAATATTATAATCCTCATTTACAATCTGGCAATTATCCGTTGTTATAATATCATAGAAACTTCCTCTTTTATGAAGTCCTAAAGTCAAAGGTCCATCCTTTTTATCATCGCCAAATGAAAACTCCATCTTGTTACGGTATCCCCATTCTGTTGGACTTCCAATAATACCTTCAAAAGTGTAGTCATCACAAACCTTATCAATTAGTTCCTTAACTTGATTCACTTTTAAGCCTAGTTGATTTTTATAAGATAGGTTTTGATAAGAGCACCCTCCGCAAGGCCCAAAGTGAACACATTTAGCCTCTCTATCTTCTAGTGGTGATTTCTCTAATACTTCAAGTAATCTTCCCTCAGCTTTATTTTTCCTAAGTTTATTAATACGAAACTTAATTTTTTGTTGTGGCAAAGTGTTCTTTACTATAATCCTTCTACCATCTATCTCTACAATCCCTTTATTCGGGAATTCAAGGCTAGTAACATACCCTTCAAACTCTTGTCCTTTTTTCATTCTTTACTCCTTCATACTAATTCAAAATTAATCATTAATTATAGTAGCAAATTACTAGTCAACCGACTACCAATTGTCATATTTGTATTGTTTTATTTTTAAATATATTTTCATTTTCTCAAAAAATAATAGCAGATATTCAATATATGCCAAATTGTTAAGCCAGATAACTAAACAAAACATATAAGAAGAATCTACTAGTAGCCTTAGTTTACCATGTTATTTTAAACTTAGCAATTAGATATTTTTATTCATCTATTTCTTAAAAATTCACACCTTTTCCCTTATCTATGCACCAAATCTAATGTCGACACATAAGGTATAGTGTAACTAAATGTAAAGGAGTGTAGAAAGAGTGCGAAAATTATTATCAACTTTAAGTCTTATGCTAATAGTGGTCTTTACTGTATTTACACCAGTATATGCTGCTAGCGTTCCACCACAATTATTCCCAGGAAATGACTCAAATCCCAATGATTTTACTCCACCTGAAGGATGTATTCATTATGAGATACCTGATAGTGGAAATGTTGGAACCCATACAGTTAGATTCAATGAATTTGGTGAAGTCGACCCCCAAGGCCCTTATATTTTCACAGTTGTAGTTGGAAAAGAACAAGGAGAAGACTTCACAAAGGTACTTTCTTGGGACAGCAATTTTCCTATTGATTCTGTAATTGTAAAGGTTGGAAATGCCTTTAATCTATACCAGTACGAATCAGGTGTTCGTCATGATACTAATTTGGTCTCTCCTAATAACCCATCTGGAGATCCTGCCGATGTTAGCCATGTTTCAGTTGTAATTTGCCCAGATGAATTTCCACCACCTACTGAGCCTACTGAACCAACTGAACCCACATGTCCTACAGACCCTACTACGCCAACCAATCCATGTCCACCAAATGGCAATGGGTCTGGTCTGGGAATTATAGTTGTAATATTTGCATTGCTAATTCTAGCATTTTTCCTATTAGGATTACTTATCGGTTCAATGTTTTTTTATCCGAAAAGACGATGTAAAAGGTATGATTGTAATGGAAGAAAATATTGTCACAATAAAGAAGACTGTGACCACTGTAAACCAAGAAACAAATAATAAATAGGGATATATTAAACAAATGTGTCAGAAAACACAAAAAGTTCATTCTTATAATTCAACTTGTACTAGACTTTAAAACTTTAACATGTTAAAATAGTAATTAGCTAACAATTGAATATGGGAGATGACTAAATGAATGATAAAATCAAAACACCTGCCGTAGACCAATTATTTGAAGCGATTTTAACTCTAAAGAATAAAGATGAATGCTATATATTTTTCGAAGACATATGTACTGTTAACGAACTTCTTTCTTTATCTCAACGCTTTGAAGTTGCACGAATGCTTAGACATGATAAAACTTATCTTGAGATTTCGGCCAAAACAGGAGCATCCACAGCTACAATAAGTAGAGTTAATCGTTCCTTAAATTATGGTAACGACGGTTATGACATGGCATTTTCGAGAATGGAAAGCCCAAAAAACAATAATGACAAAACAAATAGTGATAAGAGCTAGTATTTATATTGTAATTTAAGAGTAATCTTACTTATAATATGACTTACTATACAATTAGATTTACGAATCTTTTTGTCATTTGTTTGTTTACACTTTTTAAAAAGGATGACAAATACTAGATTTGATCATCCTTTTCTTTTATTTATATATTTTTTACAGGGATTGTTAAAACCTTTACAATCCCTGCTTGCTTGTACCCATATATCTTTCATGATATAATAAAAGAGTAATTATAAAGATTTTAAACTTAATTAAAGACCAAGAAAACAATTAATATTACATAAGTAGGTGAAAAATGAGTATTTACGATACCCTAAACACAAGACAACGTGAAGCTGTAGAACACAATAAAGGACCTTTGCTTATTCTAGCAGGTGCTGGCTCTGGAAAAACCAGAGTTCTTACACACAGAATTGCTTATTTGATGGAGAATCATAATGTGAGCCCATGGAACATTCTGGCTATAACTTTTACAAACAAGGCCTCACAAGAAATGCGAGAACGTGTTAATGATATTGTGGGATACGGTGCTGAAAACATTTGGGTAAAGACTTTCCATTCTACATGTTTTAGGATTTTAAAGCAATGGATTGATAGACTTGGATACGGTAAAGACTTTACTGTTTATGACTCAGATGATCAAAAAACCTTAGTTCGGGAAGTATGCAAGTATCTTGAAATTGATACTAAAGTTCTAAAAGAGAGAACTTTAATGTCTGCTATCTCAGATGCCAAAGACAAACTTATTTCTCCAGAAGAATATGCCAAGACAGCCCAAGGGGATTTTCAAAAAGAAAAATATGCACAGGTTTATAGTGAATATCAATTACGTTTAAAAAGCAGCAATGCCCTGGACTTTGATGATTTAATTTTTAAAACAGTGGAGTTACTAAAAACAGATAAAGAGGTACGCCGTTTCTACCAAGATCGTTTCCGTTATATCTTAGTAGATGAATATCAAGATACAAACCATGCTCAGTTTGTTCTTGTCAAAACTCTAGCTGATGGAACTAATGAACAAGGCAAAAAAGACCACAACCTTTGTGTAGTTGGTGACGATGATCAATCAATATATAAGTTTCGCGGAGCTAATATTTATAATATCTTAAACTTTGAAGATGAATATCCTGATGCAAAAGTAATAAAACTAGAACAAAATTACCGTTCAAGTCAAAGTATTTTAGATACTGCCAATGTTGTTATTAAGAATAATATTGGTCGTAAAGATAAGGCACTATGGACTGATAACCCAAAAGGCCAGAGTGTTACTTTTGCAACCTTTGAATCTGACTATGATGAGGCAGAGGGGGTAGCAAGAAGTATCAGTGATATAGTCTCAAGGGATAATGCAAATTACAGCGACTTTGCTATATTATACCGTACTAATGCACAGTTTCGAATTTTTGAAGAAAAGTTGTTGTCTAGAAACATTCCCCATAAAATAATTGGGGGCCAACCCTTTTATTCTAGAAAAGAAATCAAAGATATAATTGCATATTTAAGAACTATTGCAAATGGTCTTGACAACTTATCTGTTAGACGAATTATTAATGTACCAAAGCGTGGAATTGGCCTGGCATCTATTGATAAGGTTGCCAATTATGCCATAGATAATAACGTGAGTTTTTATGAAGGCCTACATAATGCTGATCACATTCCCTCTCTTGGCAGGGCAAGCTCAAAAATCAATTCCTTTGTAAGCTTTATAGAAGTACTTAAGTCCAAGTTGAATAATCCCAATTATTCATTACTTGATTTGTTTGATGAAATATTAGAAAGTACTGCTTATGAAGAATCTTTAAACGATTCAGACCCTATTATTCACCAGGATAGGTTAGATAATATTGGTGAATTTAGAAGTAAGATTGCAGCCTACATTGAAAGTTCGGATGAACTGCCTAGCTTGCAAGGATTATTAGAAGAAGTCGCTTTAGTTGCAGATATCGATAATTTAGATGAGAATGCTGATGCAGTTGTTCTAATGACCTTACATAGTTCCAAGGGACTTGAGTTTCCATATGTTTATATGTGCGGAATGGAGGAAGGTTTATTCCCAAGTTATATGGCAATTCATTCTGATGATCCTGAAGCACAAATTGAAGAAGAAAGACGTCTTTGCTATGTAGGTATTACACGTGCACAAAAACAACTAATACTAAGTGCTGCTTATAAAAGGTTGTTACGGGGAGATATACAATATAACTCTCCTTCACGATTTATTGACGAAATACCTTCTGAATTACTCAGCATTGAAAATTATTCAAAATACAGAAACACTTATAAACCAAATGCTTCAAATGCTAAAGCTAAATCAAGACCAATAAATAACTTCATACCAAATGTATCTAAGAAACCTTTCTTCCTTCAGCCAAGGGATTTTGGTGGAAGCAAGTTAGAAAGTCTAAGTTACGAGGCTGGTGATAATGTCAAACATCAGCGTTTTGGTATTGGCAAGGTTATAGCCATTAATGCCGCCGGTAGAGATCATGAGGTTACTGTTGAATTTCCAAAGTCTGGAGTTAAGAAAATGATGGCTTCATTTGCAAAAATGAGTAAAGTCGATTAAATATTTTTTAAAATATTGAGAAACTCCATAAATGTTCCTCAAAATTATTAGTAAAACTAAGTCAGCCGTGGTATAATAAACAAGAACTAATTATTATAAGAAAGGATGAAGCCATATGAAAAATAGTGTAGGAAACTTGTTTAATCAACTTAATTCATTAAATCTAGATGACTTGCTTCACAGAAAAGAAGTTGTAGAAGACAGAAAAAGAAAGAAAACATTAGTTTGTATCCTTGCAATAATTGGTGTAGTTACTTTAGTTGCATTAATTGCATATGCAGTATACAAAAAGGTATCACCAGATTATTATGATGATTTTGACGATGATTTTGATAATTTTGACGATTTTGATTTTGATGACTTCGAAGATGATTCTGAATTACCAGAATCTGAAACAGTTACAGATGAACTAGATGAAGCTACAGAAGTATAGAATCTTCTAGAACGAAAAATTTCTTTAAGAATAATATCTTCTAGAATAAATTCTTCAACAACTAATTCTTTAATATTTACGACGAAGCTCGTCCTTATTATATTTAATTATCAACACTAATAATAATTATAAAAATACGTGGTCTTTAATTTCCAGGTAATCCACAAGAACTTCATGGCTCCTTAAAACAAGGAGCCATGAAGTTCTTTTCTATAATAAAACTAATAAATAAACAGATTATACTAGGTATCTTGTTCTATACTAGCTTAAGATCTTCTAACTTAAGGTCTTCTATTTAATAATCTATTTGCCTGGTTTTGCTTTTTGTGAGTATTCAGTCGTAATCAAATCTTCATAAGGAATTCTTGCAGATAACTCACCCGATTCATCTAATATATCCTGAAGTAAATCAAAGCTTGCTTCTTCAAATACAGTATCTTCTTTCCATGTATCCTGATCATGATATCTTTTAACAATTTTCTTTACTGTTTCAATATCAGTTTCTTTAAATTGAGGGTGTATTTTCTCTGCTATCTCATCAACCGTGTGAGAATTCACATAATCCATTCCCTTTTGAATTGCATTTGTAAATCCTTGAATAACTTCAGGGTTCTTTTCTATATAACTTTTCTTTGCACAAAAGGCGGTATATGGAACCTTACCACTTTCAACACCTAGTGAGGTTACTACCTTACCAATACCTTCCAATTCTAATCCAGTCGCATGGGGTTCAAATTCAACTGTATAATCTCCTGTTCCAGAGGCAAAGGACTGGGCGGTTATTCCAAAGTCAATGTTTTGAATCATATTTAGGTCATTTACTGGATCTATTCCCTTGTTTTTCAAAATATATTCAAATACCATTTGAGGCATTCCACCTATCCGGCCACCAATTACTGTCTTTTCACGTAAATTGTTCCAGTCAAAGTCTTCATTTATAGGGTCATCTAAGTCTCTCGATACTAAGAAGTTTCCTGCTCTTTGGGTTAATTGAGCAAAATTTACAGCATAGTCTTTAGCACCTTCGTTATAAACATATATGGATGCTTCAGATCCCATAAATCCAATATCAGCATCTCCAGAAAGAAGTGCCGTCATAGTTTTGTCAGCTCCAAGACCATTGATTAATTCTACATCCAAGCCTTCTTCTTCAAAGTAACCTTCCTCAAAGGCTACGTACATAGGGGAATAAAATATTGAATGAGCAACTTCATTTAGCGTTATTTCTATTAAGCCTTCATCCTTCTTACATGCGCTAAGTGGCATAATTACCATAACTACAAGGATTAAGGCTAACATAATTCTTTGTTTCATAAATTCCTCCCTGAAATATATATATAATAATATTGCTTCTATTCTTTAATATATTGATAATATTTCAGTTTGGTGCTTGTTTAACCCTATCAAACTTAAACCAATCATATTTATTATAAAACTTCCAGATATAGATTAAGAACATTTTTATAGAATATCTTTTCAATTGTATTATGTGAAATTCCTCCATCCTCTAGGGACTCAGCTAGTACTTGCATATAAGAAGCATCATTTAATTGTCCATGACCTGGTATTCCATCAAAGTCTGAACCTAAGCCTATACAGTCTGTTCCACCAATGTTAATCATATATTTTATATGACTTATGATAGAATCTATTGTTCCCATTTCTTTATTATCTGATAAACCTTCTTCTAAGAATGGGGGATATAAGTTTATTCCTATAACACATCCCCTAATGGCCATGCTTTTTATTAGATTGTCTGTAAGGTTGCGAGGGTGATTACAAATAGTTCGTGAGTTAGAATGGCTGGCCACAAATGGTTTCTTAGTATATTTTAATACATCTTTTACCCCATCATCAGATAGGTGGGAAACATCAATAATCATACCTATGTCTTCCATTTCTTTAACAAATTGAATTCCAAACTCTTTTAAGCCTTTATGGGGCTCTTCTCTAGGATTTAGCGTATGTACTTGTTCTTCCTTGATTAGATTTGATTTGTTTAGCTTAATTCCTGGATAAGCAATTTCATTCTCGTAATTCCATGTCAGAGTTAGCATTCTTACTCCTAACCTATAGAAATTTCTCAAGTTAGCAAGACTAGCCTTACAAACTCCACCTTCTTCTATTGTAAGTACAGATGACATCTTTCCTTGTCTTTGGTTTTCTAATATGTCATTTCCATTCAAGGCACTGGCTATTATATGATTGTTTCTTTCTATTTCATTATAATACAAGTCCACAAGTTTTAGACAAAGTTCTAAGGGATCTTCATCACCTTTTAAATTTATAAACAAAGCAAAGTTTTGAACTAAATAGTCTCCTGCTCTCATTTTATCTAGATCTATATGTAAATTATTACTTTTTAATGAGGGTAAAATATTCCCCTCACTTAGACTTTTATTATTTGTCTTATTTATTTCTCTGCTGCTAACCTCTTCTAATTCTGTTTCTTTATTTATACTATTATAAAGTGCAGAAATAGTGTCGCAGTGCATATCAGCTACTTTAATTGTAATCACCTACTTTTATTATATTTTACTCTTCTTTATTGACTGGATCATAACCTACAACTGTCCAAATTCCTGTCTCATCCTGCCTTACTAATCTTTCTAAATAAATTCTACTTACTACTGAATTACTAGCATTTATTTTAAGTGTACTACTTGGCTTAGTTTCTTTTGATGTTCTTGCAACATTTACTATGTGTTTTAATGCGTTTAAGGTTCTGTCTCCTGCTCCTCCTGAAAAATAACTATTAGGATCTCTTCCATACACAGCACAGTATACGG
>CAZOSE010000035.1:5048-5795 GCA_964582385.1 uncultured Lachnospiraceae bacterium | reverse complement strand
CTAGCATCGTTAATGCCTATTATTTTAACTGACGTATAGGGTATTGGATATTCTCCAACAATTCCTGTAGGCTCAATAAGTACACTAGCAAATACTTGGGCAACATAGGCTGGATCAAGCCGCCATGGTGAGTGACCTTCATCAACACTAATCTGAGCCATTTTCTCTTCTTCTAAATCAAATACCAGGGGTACTTTAGGAGTAAAATCAGCCTCATCTAAAGGCATAATAAAATTATCCTCTTCAAATGGTGGTAGCAGATCCAGGTTGTTTTCCACTATATAGTCTAAGGCTGCTGGGTCTCTTATCTCATATATTCTTTGCCACTCCTTAGTTCCCTCTACTTTAACAGTCTCTGATCTGTTTTGATATAGAAGCCTTACAATATCATAGCAATCAATCCAAATTTCCTTTTCTCCTTCTTTTTGAGATTCATCAAAAATCAGTTGAATTCCAAAATGCAAATGGGATGTATCAATGTTGTTAACATTTTCATTATTGCTATATCCAGACCTTCCCATATATCCAATTACATCCCCTGCCTGGACTACATCCCCTTCTTTAAGGGATGCATTATAAGGATAGTTCTTTCTCAAGTGAGCATAGTAATAATACCTTCTTCCATCAAAACTACGAATTCCCATACGCCATCCACCATATTTATTCCAACCTAGAGCCTCTATGTAACCTGATTCTACAGCTATTATAGGAGTACCTGTTTGCCCCATCATATCATGACCTAAGTGT
>CAZOSE010000035.1:0-5009 GCA_964582385.1 uncultured Lachnospiraceae bacterium | reverse complement strand
ATAGGATCTTGAAACACCAAAATCATCATAGTCATTGTAGGGAAAGTTTTTTGCAATAGGTAAAAAAGCCTTTAGACCATATTTTTTAATCCATATCTTTTCCTCTGGATTATCGTCCTTAGCTACTTGTATCTCATATTCTCCTACATAACCATCTAGGACAGCAGTATAGGCCTCTAGATAATAATCATAATCTTGCAAATCTTCTGTCAGACTTTCTATGCTTTCCTCCTTTGTTCTTAGTTGTTCAACTAGCTTTCTTAAATCCTTTTCTTTATACCTTGATGAGAAGTTTCCACCATATTTTGCACCTAGGATACTTAGTAGTTCAATCCAGTTTAGTTTAATTTCTTCTTCCTGGGACTCCACATCATATTTATAAGCTTGTTTTAAGGCTTTTGTAGTTATATCAAAATCAACCCATCTTATATAGCCTTTCTCTGGTGTTTTCAAAAATGCAGCTAGAATGTTATTGTTTTCATTATTGTAAATTAATATAAATGATAAACATATCAAAAGAACAATCTCTACTGCTATTGCGTATTTAATTATGGGCTTTTTATTTATCTTTATTAAATTTTTAATACAACTTTTATGTATTTTATTCATGACAACCTCGCAAATAAACTATAGTTATAATTTATGCTTGATATTTCCCTCATATTACTAACTAAGAAAATAGCTTATATTTATTAGATCTTATTTCATTCCTCACTTATATTTTAAAACCACTTATCTATAACAACATTTGTCCTATACCCTTTGCATTATTCCTTGTATTTGGTATAATTATCTACATGTAATTAACAAATCACTTATAAGGAGATTGAATTTATCATAATAATTTTTGTAAATTTATTATTTGATAACTAGCATATGATTTTTATTTTCAAATATATCTTTACTTGTTTTTAAATGCATATGATTTTTCAAATTCTCCTGTGGAAAGAAGGTAAAATATGAATAAAGAATGGTCATTAGACTCCCTTTATAAAAGTTTTCAAGATGAAAACTTTACTTTAGATATTCAGAAATTAAAAGATTTAATTAAGGATTTTAAAGATTATGTTAATAACTTAGAGAAAAATAATCCAGAAAAAGAAGTGAAAGAATTAATACAGTTTTTAGAAGATATTACTTTAACTGCAAGAAAATTAGGTTCTTATATTTCTCTTCGTCAATCTACAAACACGACAGATAGTGAAACTACAGCATTAATGCAAAAGCTTGAAGAACTGCTAAGTGATATTTCCAAAGAAGAAGCCATGGTTAAGAAATATATTGCAAATGTTGAAAACCTTGATCAAATTATTGAAAATGATAGTAAACTAAAAGAATACGAATTTCTTTTCAAAGAAATGAAACTTGAAGCCGACCACACCCTAGGTGATGATGTTGAAGAGGTTATTGCTAAAATGAATCTTTCAGCTGGTTCTGCTTGGTCATCTATGCAACAGTATTTAACATCCATTTTAAAGGTTGACTATGATGGCAAGGAAATCACACTTCCAGAAGTAAGGAACTTAGCTTATGAGTCTGACCCTAAAGTTAGAAAAGCTGCTTATGAAGCAGAACTTGCTTCTTATGAGAAAATAAACGATGCAACTTCATTTTCTCTAAACAATCTAAAATCTCAAATTAATACTCTCACTTCAATGAGAGGTTATGAATCAGCACTAGAAATGACCCTAGAACAGTCAAGAATGTCAAAAGAAACTCTAGATGCTATGTTTGAAGCTATAAAAGAATATTTACCAAAATTCCATGCTTACCTAAGAAGAAAAGCCGAACTACTTGGCCACAACAATGGTCTTCCATGGTGGGACTTATTTGCACCACTAGGTGAATCAAGTAGAACTTTTACTGTTGAAGAAGCAAAAGAATACTTAGTTTCACATTTTAGTAAGTTTTCAGATGATTTAGCAGATATGACAACGGAAGCTTTTGATAAGGAATGGATTGACTTTTATCCTCGTTCAGGTAAGGTTGGTGGAGCATTCTGTGCAAACCTACCATTTATAAAAGAAAGTCGTGTTTTAACTAATTTTAATGGTTCTTTAAGTGATGTCATAACCTTAGCTCATGAGCTTGGCCACGTATACCACGGTCAAAACATTCAGGACCATTTACCACTAAACACTGGTTATACAATGCCAGTAGCAGAAACTGCCTCAACTTTCAACGAGACCTTAATTATGAAAGCCGCTATTAAAGACGCTGATAGAGAAGAAAAAATAGCTCTTATTGAAAGTCAATTACAAGATACAACTCAAATAATATGTGATATTTATTCAAGATTCCTATTTGAATCTGCAGTATTTGAAAGAAGAAAAGAATCTTTCTTATTCTCTGATGATTTAAAAGAATTAATGCTAGAAACACAAAAAGAAGCATATGGAGATGGCTTAGACCATAATCATTTACATCCTTATATGTGGATTAATAAGGGCCATTACTACAGAGATTCCCTAAGCTTTTACAATTTCCCATATGCATTTGGCGGTTTGTTTGCTCAAGGTTTATACGCCAAATACATCGAAGAAGGCAAAGACTTCGTACCACAATATAAAGCAATCTTAAATGCAACAACTGTTAATAGTGTTGAAGATGTTGCTAAGATGGCAGATATAGATCTTACACAAGCTGACTTTTGGAGACAAAGTCTAGAATCAGTAGCAGAATCTATTGATCAGTTTTTGGAAATGACTAAATAAATATTTATTTAAAAGGCTTTATCCATGTGCGAGTATTAATAGAGTGACCCCAAAAAGTTGGACCAGTGAGACAAGTACATAGAAGTGTACTCATCTCACTGGTCCAACTTTTTGGGGTCACTCTAAGTATTAATTCACATGAATAAAGCCTTTTTTATCTATCCTATTAATATATCAAATTAATAAACTTACCTAATAGGACATACTCCTGATTCACAATCTGGATCAAGTACATCAAATTCCTCTTCAAATGTTTCAAATCTCTTTAATGAAGAAGGTGTAAACTTAGGTTGTGCAGCAAGTAACTCTTCGTATTTTTCCTTAGTAATTGATTCATAAGGCATTAATTGGTAGAAACTATCATCTAATGATAAGAAGGTAACTCCTACAATATCATCCCAATTATCGTAAACCCATTGCTCTACATCTTTCCACTCTTCATTTCTAACATGAATTGTATTAGATGCATTATGGTCTACATAATTTTTCATAATCATCTTATAAAGTTCTAGTTGTTCAATGGCTGATACATCATACTTAGTTCTTCCAGATGGTGCTTTAACTGGGAATTCAAAAACTTTTGTCTTATGATCTTCCTTAGATTGTCCAACTTCTGGTTCCCATGGGAAGCCAGCATCTTCTAGTGCCAAAGCAATAGGATCCTTAGAACTTACACGCACTCTTCTTAAGTAGTAAGGTGAGTGTGAAAAATGAACACCACTTGATACTGTTGGTAACTGACTTATCGTTCCTGAAGGTTTAACCGTTGTTACTAACTTTGGACGATTAAGTAGTAAATCATCAGCTAATTCAAATGCGTTGTCTCTAGCTGCTTTTCTTAATTCACGTAGTAACTTTTCGAATTCTTCATCTGACATTCCTGTTGCATTTCTAAAGTCCATAACTCCTGTAATTGAACAGCCTGTTAATCTGTCTTCTTGATTAATTAAGTCCCATTCATGAAGTTCTAATTCAATACTTGCCATTCTATATCCAATTCTAGCTGAGTATTTTTGTGCTTCTAACATTGCCTTTTTGTCATAGCTTCCATCTTCTTTAACAAAAGCCATTAAGTTCACTTCTGTGAGGTTGCAGACGCCTCGGTCTCTAAGCATTATCTCCACTTATGTTATCGTAAAAGCTTTTTATCTCTTACTTCTAGGGATTTCTCCCATCTCTAATATTCTTAGAAAATATTAGATACCATCGGTCAATTCCGATTTAGGTCGGCATACATCATATTGTGTGTTTGATACATATTCTTTCAAATGTAATAAAAACTTTTTTCTACCTTTGTCTTCGCCAAAAATAGCTTTAGATATGGTTCTCTTATCTTTGATATTGTACATATTTTCAATTTCTTCAAATAATGGATTTAATGTGGTAGATATTTTATTAAAAGGTGTTTCCATAATAATTTCTTTGTTATTTAATGACCAAGTATATATATAATCTTTAATGAGCTCCAAATGTTCTTTTGAATTTTTTGCTTGTACTTCATTCCCAATTTTACCATGATATATTCTTGCACATTTTTCCGAACAAAACTTTCTCTTTTTGGGGTTATTGATTGTAACAACAAATTCGTTTTTACAAAGTAAACATTTAATTTTAATTCTTTCAACCCTTGGTTGTTTAGCATGTTTAAAATTATTTGCTCTATTAAAAGCAATTAACTTATCAGTACAATTCCTTAAATATATAGGGTTTTTAAATCTTTCCTTTGCTTTTTTTGAAATTATTCTTTTTGTTTGCTCACTATGCTTCAATCCATACATGGGATTTTTGATTCCATCTACATATCTATCATTAAGTGTCGCTCCAAAATCATTAATCCACATTTTTTTTGCTTGATTATATCTAATAGGCATTTCATTCTTATATGTTTGCGTCAATTCCTTTTGAGTTACTAATATAACTTTTATTCCATATAGTTCTTCTAGTCTATCAATTTTTTCTTTTCCGGAATCAATTAGTCTATCGCCTTTTGTTTCTACAATCGATATAACATTATCATTCTCATCTAGTAAAAAAAAATCTGGAATATATTGTTTTTCTTCTAAGTCATACGCTTTAAGTTCATATGCCCATTTTATCTTTTTATGATCTAAATAATATGCAAAGGCAAATTCCAAAGTACTTCTTAGAAAAATACCATTGTAATATCCACTATATCCATTAATCATAAGACACCAATCCTTGTTATTACATTCCACACAATTTCGGCACTCTTGGAGAAGTTATATTTATTCATTCTCTATGCTCTACGGTGAGCCACAGCCTTTCGTAATCTGT
>CAZOSE010000034.1:0-14698 GCA_964582385.1 uncultured Lachnospiraceae bacterium | reverse complement strand
ATCACCATCTAGTACTGTGCCGGTATTTCCTACTTCTTCATCAGTCCTATGGTCTTTTACCATTGTATATGGTTGCATAACATAAGAACGTATTTGGTTTCCCCAACCTATTTCTTTTTGTTCACCGCGAATTTTTGATTCTTGCATCTGGTTCTCTTGTTCTTTTAATAGATATAGTTTAGACTTTAGCATTTGCATAGCTTTATCCTTATTTTGAAATTGGGATCTTTCATTTTGACATTGTACTACAACTCCTGTTGGTAAGTGAGTAATTCTTACTGCAGAAGAAGTCTTATTAACATGCTGACCTCCTGCACCACTTGCCCTATAGGTATCAATTCTTATCTCATCCTCATTAATTTCAATATCCATATCCATTTCAATTTCAGGCATAACATCACATGACACAAAAGATGTTTGTCTCTTTCCTGCTGCATTAAAGGGTGATATCCTCACTAATCTATGGACTCCATGTTCTGATTTTAGATATCCATAAGCATTCAGCCCAGAAATTTGCATAGTTATTGACTTGTAACCTGCCTCGTCACCATCTAAGAAATCAAGTATGTCTACGGTAAAGTCTTTTTTATCAGCCCATCTTTGGTACATTCTAGTAAGCATATTTGCCCAATCACAACTTTCAGTACCTCCTGCACCAGCATGTAGTGTTAGTATAGCATCGTATTTATCATATTTATCAGATAACAATGTACTAAGACGCAAAGATTCAAACTTACTGATAAAGGATTTTAGGGCATCTTCTATATCAGGCAGCAAGTCTTCTTCATCTTCTTCAAATGTGAGTTCAACCAATGTTTCTATGTCTTCATATTCATTTTCTAGGTCTTTATATTCATCTATTACATCCTTTAAATCTTTTACTTCTTTTGAAAGTTTTTGCCCTTCTTCTGGATTATCCCAAAAACCAGGTTCCTCCATAACTCTTTCAATATATTCAACCCTGTCCTTTCTATTAGAAAGGTCAAAGTGAATCCCTCAGTTCTTCTAAAGGGTCTTTATATGAATTAAGGGTTTGTTTGTATTCATCTAACTTAACCACATTATCACCTCTTGTTTATTGGTTTTTATTAGGTATTTGTGAAACTTTTTTGTAATTTGGTTTTTATAACATACTAGTAATTCTAGTTTAAACTTTAGTTTCATCTATCTAATTGTTGGACACCTTAGCTTGTTCTACCATGGCAGAACTTGTATTTTACTCCACTGCCACATGGACACAGATCATTAGGCATAACTTTTTTGCTTGTCCTTCTTACAGGTTTCTTAGTAGCTGATTCATCCTTATTAGTTCCCGTTACTTTTGCTACTTGTTCTCTTTCTACCTTTTGTTCTATTTTTACATGCATTAACGCTCTTACAGTACCTTCACTTATAGATAAAGTCATTTCATCGAACATTTCATAACCCATGAACTTATATTCTACTAATGGATCTTTTTGACCATATGCTTGTAAGCCTATACCTTGACGTAGTTGGTCCATGTCATCAATATGATCCATCCACCTACTATCAATAACCTTAAGTAAAATAACTCTTTCTATTTCTCTTAAGTGTTCTTTTTCTGGAAACTCTGCTTCCTTTAGTTCATATAGCTTTACTGCTTCTTCTTTTAAATATTGTATAAGGTCATTCTTTTTCAAACCTTGAACTTTTTGTCTATTTACCACTTCGATTGGAATAATTGGAATTAACCTATTATTTAACTCCCTTAAATCCCACTCATCACTAGCTTGTTCTTCACCTATATAAGTATCTACGATATCTTCTACTATATCCGTAATCATCTTATATATAGAGTCTCTCATACTTTCTCCATTGAGAACTCTCTTTCTTTCTGCATAAATAACTTCTCTTTGTTCATTGTTAACTTCGTCATATTCTAATAAGTTTTTACGTATACCATAGTTATTACTTTCAATTCTTTGTTGAGCTTTTCCAATCGCATCACTAAGCATCTTATGCTGTATTTGTTCTCCATCCGGAATACCAAGGGAGTTAAATATACTCATAAGTCTTTCGGAACCAAACAATCGCATCAAATCATCTTCTAAAGAAATGTAAAAACGTGATTCTCCTGGATCCCCTTGACGTCCTGCACGTCCTCGCAACTGGTTATCAATACGTCTAGATTCATGACGTTCTGTACCAATTATTTTTAGACCTCCAGCATCCACAACGTTTTCACCAAGTTTAATATCTGTACCACGACCTGCCATGTTTGTTGCAATTGTAACAGAACCAATTTGACCTGCTTCAGCAACAATTTCTGCTTCTAATTCGTGGAACTTTGCATTTAAAACCTTATGCTGTACACCTTTTCTCTTAAGCATATCACTGATTTCTTCTGATGATTCTATTGATATTGTACCAACTAAAACCGGTTGACCTTTTTTGTTTGATTCAATTATATCATCAATAACAGCATTTAATTTCTCTCTTCTTGTCTTATATACAGTATCATTGTGATCCTTACGTACTACAGGCTTGTTTGTTGGTACTTCAATAACATCTAAACCATAGATTTCTCTGAATTCTGTCTCTTCAGTTAAAGCTGTACCGGTCATACCAGACTTTTTTCTATACTTATTAAAAAAGTTCTGGAAGGTTATCGTTGCTAAAGTCTTGCTCTCACGTTTTACCTTTACCTTTTCTTTTGCTTCGATCGCTTGATGTAAACCATCTGAATAACGTCTTCCAGGCATTATTCTACCAGTAAATTCGTCTACAATAAGAACCTGATCATCTTTTACTACGTAGTCCTGATCTCTATGCATCAGATTATGTGCACGAAGGGCGAGAATTGTATTATGCTGGATTTCAAGATTTTCAGGATCAGCAAGGTTTTCAATATGGAAGAATTCTTCAACCTTCGTTACACCTTGAGCTGTTAAGTTAACAGTCTTGTCCTTCTCGCTAACAGTAAAATCTCCATCCTCTTCTATCTCTTCACCCATAATAGCATCCATCTTGGAGTATTCTTTTGCATCGGAACCTCTTTTTAGTTGCCTTGCTAGAATATCACAAGTTTCATAAAGCTTAGTAGACTTGCCACTTTGACCAGATATAATAAGTGGTGTTCTTGCTTCGTCAATTAACACAGAGTCAACTTCGTCAATTATTGCATAATTTAATTCTCTCTGAACTAATTGTTCTTTATAAATAACCATATTATCTCTAAGATAATCAAATCCTAATTCGTTATTAGTTGCATAAGTAATATCACAATTGTAGGCCTCACGTCTTTCGTCATTTTTAAGTCCACTATGAGCAACACCAACACTCAAACCTAGAAATTCATACACTTGTCCCATCCACTCAGCATCACGTTGAGCTAGATAGTCGTTAACCGTAACAATGTGAACTCCTTTACCTTCAAGGGCGTTCAAATATGCTGGAAGTGTTGCTACTAACGTTTTACCTTCTCCAGTACGCATCTCCGTAATTCGGCCTTGATGTAAAACTATTCCACCAATTAACTGAACGTTATAATGTCTCATTCCTAGGGTTCTTTTTGAAGCTTCTCTTACCACAGCAAAAGCTTCTATTAATAAATCATCTAAAGTTTCACCTTGCTTAAGTCTATTACGAAATTCATTAGTCTTGTTCCTT
Source organism: uncultured Lachnospiraceae bacterium (assembly GCA_964582385.1). GTDB lineage: Bacteria > Bacillota > Clostridia > Lachnospirales > Lachnospiraceae > JAAYRG01. The sequence goes on along the minus strand of CAZOSE010000034.1, from coordinate 11,068 downwards.
AACTCATTGTCACTAAGTTGCTCCATCTCAGGTTCAAGAGCTTCTATCTCATCCGCAGTTGGATATACCTTTTTTAATTCTCTTTCACTATATGTCCCAAATAATTTATCAAATAGCTTCATGTATTCACTCCTATTATTATTTCCTCTAATTAAACTTTACAGACCTGTAGATAAAACGTTTAGCTAAATACATTTCTTCTACTACATATAACTAACATTTATATTAACATTTACTTATATAGTTATCAACTGTTTTATACCTTTTAGAACTTATATAACTTGTAACTACATGAAAAAACCCCAAGTAATGTATTATCCATTACTTGGGGATATATTATCTTAATTAAAACTCTGGTTCTATTAAACCATAAGTGTTTTTCTTATGACGTTTGTAAACTGCATTCACATCCCCTGTTTCAGCATTGGTGAAAACAAAGAAGTTATGTCCTAAAAGCTCCATCTGAACACAAGCCTCTTCTGGAAACATTGGTTTCATTTCAAACCGTTTGGTCCTAACTATCTTAATTTCATCTGACTCATCTTGGTCTTCATTATCCTGTACATCTAAAAATGATTGATTAAAACTCTTGGAAGCTTGCTTATGTGAAACAAGTTTGTTTTTATATTTACGAAGTTGACGCTCGATAATGTCGTCTACTGCATCAATAGAAGTATACATATCGTCAGTAGTCTGTTCTGCTCGTATGATTGTTCCCTTCATCGGAATAGTAACTTCTATTGTGTGCCTTGACTTTTCCACACTTAAGGTTACTAGAATTTCTGTTTCAGGAGTAAAATATCTCTCGAGTTTTCCAAACTTTTCGTAAATAGCAGCCCTTAGTCCGTCTGTTACATTTAGATTCTTACCGCTAATGATAAAACGCATAAAAATCACTCCTTCATCATATTTATTTGTTGGATCTTATCTTGGCTAATAGCCCTTATTTATTATGAACTTAATATCTATTATACATATTATAAGTTAATTCATAATATGTTATACAGCTTAATTATATCATAATATATGTTTAGATACAAGGTGACTGTAAAAATTATAATAGTCCCCTAATAAATAGTTCAGATACTTGATCCTTCTATTAATATCTTTAAATTGTTTTAAAAACCTAACTATTGTTAGAAAATTGTATTATTTAACTGATTTTGATTTGTTAAGAAAAAGTCAACTTTTCATTATAATTAACAAAACAGATATTCCCTCTTGACACATAAATCACATTCGACAATCGTGGTTAACTTTTGTGGATAATGTGGATAACTTGGTTGATAACTTCTTTTATGTTAAACCACAGGGTTTTAATTGTGGATAACTTTTGGGATTTGTGGTTAAATTTTATTACTATTAAAGTGCTTACTTTATTTATTTTATCAATTTGTACACTTTAACCAATAAGCTTCTTGTTTTTATACTTATATGATAGTTAGTATTTGCATACTAATGACACTATATTCTGACAATAGAAACAATTCCTAACATGTTGCCAAGCCAATATATTGGCTTAGCATTCAAAAAATCGCCCCCAACACTCGACAAAGAGCAAAAAAAGGATATAAATATAATCTTTAATTAGCGTAATCCCCAATAAGTTAGATTTTTAAGTCTAACTTTTGGGGATCACATCAGATTTATATTTATATCCTTTATTATTATATTACTTAACAACTCTTCTAATTTTATAAGGTGTACGGTAGTTATATGTAGAAACTTTGATTCCACTTTGTGGATTACTTGCATGTACTACTTGATTATTACCTATGTATAGTGCTACGTGGTTTACTCTACCATTCTTTGTATAGAATATAAGGTCTCCAGGTTGGCGGTTACTAATACTTACCTCGTATCCAGCACCTGTTGCTTGTGAAGATGAAGATCTTGGAATACTATATCCAAAATGTTTATATATTGAATATACAAATCCTGAACAATCCGCACCTTTAGTTAAACTTGTCCCACCATAAACATATGGGTTACCAGCGAACTTAAGTCCATAACTTGCAATTTCTTGACCCTTTGCACTGCCTTGTGAGCTACTTGCAGGAGCCTCTGTCTGTTTTGGAGCTTCAGTTTGCTTTGGAGCTTCAGTTTGCTTTGGAGCTTCTGTTGCTGCCTGAGTTTGCTTTGGAGCTTCTGTTGCTGCCTGAGTTTGCTTTGGTGCCGTGGTTGCTTGAGTTGCTCTTTGTGTCTGTCTTCTTGAAGCTTCTTGTCTTTCTGCTGCTTTTCTAGCTTCTTCAACCCTTGCTAATTCTGCAAGTCTATCTTCTTCTGCTTTCCTTGCAGCTTCCTCTGCTGCAATTCTAGCTTGTTCTTCTTCTATTGAAATAGCATAATCAAACTCTACGTCTATTTCTACATAGTCTTTTGATACATAACCCGTTATATCATCAATTAAAATCTTAGCCCAATCTTCTTGTTCTTCTTCTATGTAATACTTCTCATCTATAGGAACCATTGTTACTATATCAGATTCAGTATTAGGCTCTTCTCTTACATAAAGTGTTTGTGTTTTAATAAGTGCATATTTGTCTGCAACTTCCTCAATCAGAGCTTCTGCGTCAGATCCTATTGCTAAGTATTCAGACTTAATATAGCCTTCTACCTTACCAGACTTAATCTTAACCCATTCACCTTCAGTCGCTAATATATCTGTTGCACATCCACCATAAAGTTTACCTGCTACATCAGACTCTGTATTAGGTTCTGTTCTTATATTAACATAATCATTAGCTATAGAGATTCCAAGATTAGCATAAGGTGCTACAATCTGAGTTAACTTAGTTCCATTAATTTGGTCTAGTTGCAATAGCAAGTTGATTAAGTATTCTTCTGCTCCTCCATACTCTTGGTCTAGGTTGGATGAATAATAGTTTTCGATTACTGGTGTAATTCCTGCAATACCAACGTCGGATCCGATGGTTGTCTTTGCACTTACTTCTTGGGATAGCCCTAATGATAGAAGTGCCGCCGACAGGAATACAGATGTCTTTAAAATCTTTTTACTTGACATTATATTTTTGACCTCCACTATACTACTATTTAGTATATTACAAACAAATTGTTATCAAACAAATTTTATTAATTTGCATTTTTTATAATAATTATTTAATATCTTTTTGAATTTGTTACAAAAGTATTAAATTTCTGAGTAAAGTATAACAAATTATAATAGGGCTGTCAACCGCAAATAGATTTAATTTAGACTATTCAAATACTTTTCAACAGAACTAATAGCAGTAGCTCCATCAGATGCTGCAGTTATTACTTGTCTTAACGTTTTAGTTCTTACATCTCCTGCTACAAAAACGCCTGGTATATTAGTTGTTCCTTCTTCGTTAGCAATAATATAACCACCTTTATCCATATCAACAGAACCCTTAAAAACTTCTATATTAGGTTTATTACCAATTGCAATAAAGATAGCATTAACATCTAATCCATAAACCTCATCAGTTTTTATATTTCTAACTCTAACTTCTTCTACTAAATCGTCACCAATGATTTCTTCAACTACACTATCAGTTATTATTTCAATATTATGTGTGGTTTTTAACTTTTCTACATAGATCTTTGCTGCTCTAAATTCATCTCTTCGATGTATTAGGTAAACCTTTTCACATATTCTCGATAAGAACAAAGCATCTTCAACCGCTGTGTCTCCTCCACCTACAATTGCTGCTACCTTATTTCTAAAAAAGGCTCCATCGCAAGTAGCACAATATGATACACCCATACCTTGCAACTTCTCTTCTCCATCAATATTTAAATTACGTGGATCTGCTCCCGTTGCTATTAAGACAGCCTTTCCTTTATATATTATATCATTATCCAAAGTTACTTCCTTAATATCACCTTTTACTTCGAACTTTGTAACTTCACCATTAACATGTTCTATCTCGTATTGATTTACATGTTCTTTAAACTTTTGTCCTAAGTCTATTCCAGAAATGCCTGGTAATCCTGGGTAATTGTCTATCTCATATGTGTTAATTATTTGGCCTCCACTAATAGGAAGCTTTTCAATAACTAATGTATCAATTAGCGCCCTTCCTGCGTATATACCAGCTGTTATTCCTGCTGCACCTGAACCTATTATTATTAATTCATACGTTTTATCTTTCATAGTAACCTCCATATATATTTGTCTATATTTGTTATCCTATTTCCTGTATTATCATTAATACAATACACATGATAATTGCTATAGCTAAGCTCACACTTATTAGTCTTTTACCTGTTCGATTTTCTCTAAATATTCCCTTAACATAATCCCATCTTCCTGTATTTCGTGCAATCGTTCTAAAAACTATAAAAGCCAAAGCACTACTAACAACAGCTGGCAAGAGGTATGTCTTCATAATATATGATAAACTTAAAATTTCATCTATGTTTTGTGTCATATCTTGAATGTACTCTTCAAAATTAAAGTTATCTCCCATAATGGAAGAACCATATATCTTATCTATAAACCCTATTAATTTGGGATAGAGATATAAGGCAAGTATTGAATTCCCATTAATAATAAAATGAATAATCATAGTTGATAATATAGAATCTGTAGCTTCTATAATTAAGGCGAAGATTATTCCCATTGCAAATGCGTATGCAAACTGATTAAAATTCAAATGTATAATACCAAATAAAAAAGCACTAAGAAAAATAGCTTTTAAGGGGTTTGCTTTTCTGTACTCATTATAGAATATTCCCCTATATACAAATTCTTCAAATATTGTTGGTATTAATGCTACCATAAATAGACTTAATAACAATCCATTCTTTTCAACTATATTCATCATAACTTCTGACGTTGTGTTGTCTACAAATAGCATGGAGATAGCATTAATTAAAGTCATTATAGGCATTATTAGAAAAGAAAATACTATTACTAATATAGTATTAGAAAGTCCCATCTTTTTAAACCTAATGGCATCCCTTAACTTAGTCCTAGTCATAACTAAATAAATAATAGATGGTAATATCAATATTATTTGGGATGTTAACAATACCACAGAATAATTACCTGTATACATTAGAATATAACCATTAATAAAAGAACCTAAAACAGAAAAAACTACTGTTAATAGAAAAACTCTGTTAATAGAAAGAACTTTGTTTCTGTCCATTATTTTACTCCTAACCTAGTACATTATTTACTGTCAAATTTATACACATTCTTACATTATTAGTGCAAGCCTTGTATGCTTCACAAATAATTGTACCATATTATAGAATTTAATGATATAATATAATTCAATATTTAGATTCTTTATTTGTTATAGTTAAGAAGAAGGAGAACAAAATGTATAGTTTTAAAAGCCGCGTCAGATACAGTGAAATCGGCTACGACAAGAGAATTACCTTAACTTCTATAATTGACTACTTTCAAGATTGTAGCACTTTCCATACTGAGAATCTAGGAATTGGTATGGATTACTTTGATAGGATTAAGCGAGCTTGGCTCTTAAGTTCATGGCAGATAATTGTTAATGAATACCCATTATTTAACGAAGAAATTACTATCTCCACTTGGCCATATGAATTTAAAGGTCTTTATGGATATCGTAATTTTTTAATGAAAGATAGCCAAAACAAAACCTTAGCTTATGCTAATTCAGTTTGGGTTTATATCAATACAGAAACAGGAATGCCAACTCGTATTGATGAGAATTTAGTCAGCACATTTTCCCTTAAGGAAAAGCTTGATATGGATTACTCCGCTAGGAAGATAACAATTCCTAATAATATGAAGCCTTATGAACCTTTCCCTGTTGTGCGTGCTAATATAGATACTAATCAACATGTTAATAATGGGCAGTACGTGTTAATGGGTGAGGAACTTTTACCAGAAAACTTTAAAATTAGACAAATGAGGGCAGACTATAGGAAAGCTGCAAAGCTGGGGGATTTAATTATTCCAAAGGTTACACATCTTGATGAAACATCTATTGTAGTTTTATCAAGCACTGATGATACTCCCTTTGCTAGCCTCGAATTCAAACAATAGGAGGAATATATACAATGAAACTAGGAGAAATACAAAACTTAGTGGTCCAAAGAAGATCTGACCACGGCCTTTATTTAAGCGATGGAGAAAATGAAGTTTTACTTCCCAACAAAGAAGTAACAGATGATATGAATAAAGATGATGAAATCGAAGTCTTTCTATATAAAGATTCTGAAGATAGATTAATCGCTACAACCGTAACTCCACCTATAACTCTAGGCAAGGTTGCTCTACTAGAAATTAATGACGTAACTTCCATAGGAGCATTTATAGATTGGGGCCTTTCAAAAGACTTGTTTCTACCCTTTAAAGAGCAAACAACTCAAGTAAACATTAAGGATCAGGTGATAGTAGCCCTATACATTGACAAATCAGGTAGATTATGTGCCACAATGAAAGTTTACGATTATCTTGATACTGATTCTCCATATGAAAGAGATAGCGTAATAACAGGCACTATTTATGAGGTTATAGATAACTTCGGAGCATTTGTTGCAGTAGATGGTAAGTATAGCGGTCTGATTCCTAATAAAGAAATCTTTCAACCAGTCAAAGTAGGAGATATTATAGAAGCAAGAGTTACTAGAGTACAGCAAGACGGAAAACTAGATCTAACACTTCGTAAAAAAGCACATCTCCAGCTCCATATCGACGGCGATATAATCTTTGAAAAACTACAAGAGTCCCCATCAGGATTCCTGCCTTTTCACGACAAATCTCCAGCCAAGGAAATTAAACAAGAATTTGCCCTAAGCAAAAACGCCTTTAAGCGTGCTATTGGCCATCTTAAAAAAGAAGATAAAATTACCATCCTTCAAACTGGTATCCAGCTAAAACAAAATTAAAATATCAGGCTTTCAAGTCAGTGACTTGAAAGCCTGATATTTTAATTTTAAAAGCCTTTACCTATACAAATACTTGCAAAATAAACTTCATTTATCCCATTGTCAAGCAATATTCTTGTACACGCTTCTATTGTACTTCCAGTTGTGTATATATCATCCACAATTAAAACCTTACTAATTGAATGACCATGTTTAATCAGAGCCTTTTCATTGAAAGAAAATGCTTGTTTCAAGTTTTTAAATCGCTCTTTATCATTAAGTTCCTTTTGCGGTAGAGTCTTTTTATCTCGTCTTAAAAGGTTTGGCAATGTTGTTATTCCAAGTTTACTACTTATTCCTTGACACAATATTTCTGCTTGGTTATACCCCCTATCTATTAATTTTGACTTATGAATTGGAACTGGAATCATAACATCTGGAGATACTATTAGTATTTCTTTTCCATAGTATTTAACAAATTCTTCTACATAGAAATCTGCATATTCTTTTCTAGAACTGTATTTAAAATCAGAAATTGACTTTTTCATAGTTGAATCATATTCCCAAAGTGATACGCCATAAGAATATTGATGTTGTTTTTTAACACAATCAAAACAAGATTCTTGCTCATCAAACTCCATATGCTTACCACACTTCTTACACTTAGGTTCAACAACAAACTTTAGCTTAGTCTTGCAAGGTGGACAGGCTAGATTTCCCCTTGGGCTAGCTATATCTCCGCAAACTGGACATCTTCTTGGATATATTAAATCTATTAAGTACTTTAGCAAATATAATCTCCTTATGTGTCCTAGAATAACTTTTCTGGATATAATCCCAATTCCACTAATTCTTTAAATGATTCGATTACTTTCTCTCTATCTTCCTTGTAAGTAACACCAAACCATTTGTCATTAGTTCTAAGTACTTTTACGTTTGACTTTTCCTTATCAATTAAGTCACCAACTACTTCAGGAAGTAGATATTCTGACTTTAATTCTTTTCCATATTGTGATAAAAACTCTTTAAATCCAATTTCAAGTTCGTCTAGTAAACCCGGAGTAAAGCCCCACATATTCATGGACACAACACTATCAATAGGAAGATTAACTTCTTTTTGTGTCATTAAGTTTTTACCTTCAACATAGTCTTCTACTTGTATTAGATCGGCAGTTTCGTTGATGTCAAGCAATATATCATTTTCATCAACTTCACATATTCCTCTGGTAACAGTTCCATTATCGCTTAAGGTGTTACCTAGAACAAATCCTGCCATACAAAATTCATATTTGTCTTTGCTTTCTCCAAATGATGTTAAATAATCATGAATTTTAACAAAAGCTTCTTTACCATAATAATCATCTGCATTAATTACCACAAAAGGTTCATTAACAAGTTCTTTTGCTGCTAAGACTGCTTGACCAGTACCCCATGGCTTTGTTCTTCCTTCAGGAATACTAAAACCTTCTGGTAAATCATCTAATTCTTGAAAACAATATTCTACTTCTATTTTTCTAGCTATTCGATTACCAATTACCTCTTTAAAGTCATCTTCTAGATCTTTACGTATTATAAATACTACCTTATTAAATCCGGCTTCAATAGCATCATAAACAGAGTAGTCCATGATAATTTCCCCACTAGGTCCAACTGGATCTAATTGTTTTACTCCTCCATACCTACTACCCATACCAGCCGCCATTATTACAAGTGTTGTTTTCTTCATCTTTTTTCTCCTTTTTGTGGATGATATCACCGTGTTGTTTATATTATTATATATATCAATTGCTTAATTAAAGAATTCATAAATCCGTTCTTTTAATCCAGTATATCTTCTTTGCTCTGATGAATTATCAATCATATCTTGTACAGTTTCTTCTTTTCCAATAATAATTACACAATTTCTTGCTCTAGTAACAGCTGTATATAAAAGATTACGATTCATTAGTAACCTAGGACCTGATAATAGCGGCATGATAACAGCAGGATACTCACTACCTTGTGATTTATGTATTGTTATGGCATATGCTAGGTCCAGTTCATCTAACTGATTGTTAGGGTACTCGACAACTTTTCCATCATCAAACTCTACTGTTACAATTTCTGAAAACTCATTAATCTCCTTAATAATACCCATATCACCGTTAAAAATACCTGTACCTTTTTCTATCATTGTTCCAAAAGAACTTTGGATTTCCCAGTCTAACTGGTAGTTGTTTCTAATTTGCATAACCTTATCACCTTCACGAAAAAGGAGATTACGAAATTGTATTTCTTTCCTTTTATTATTCTTAGGATTTAGGTTTGCTTGTAAAACCTGGTTTAGGTTTACTACTCCTAATTCTCCCTTTCTCATTGGTGTTAGCACCTGAACATCAAAAGAAGTAGCACTTATATATTTGGGTATTTTATCTTTAACAAGAGAAACCATAATATTAAGTATTACATTAATGTTGTTTCTACGTAATAAAAAGAAATCCTTACTTTTATTATCTAGTTTAATCTCCTGGCCAGCATTTATCTTGTGAGCATTTTGTATAATATCACTTTCATATGATTGTCGGTAAATCTTTGTTAGCTTAAGAATAGGGAATCTCTGAGAATTAATAATATCCTTTAAAACATTACCAGGCCCAACAGAAGGAAGTTGATTAACGTCTCCAACTAGTATCAATCTTGTTCCTATAGTAACCGCTTTTAATAGTGAGTTCAATATATTGATGTCAACCATAGACATTTCATCGATAATTAAAACATCACATTCTAGAGGATTATGTTCATTTCTATCAAATACAACCTTTTCACCTTCTATATCACCAGAGATACGGTTTATTTCTAGTAAACGATGAATGGTTTTTGCTTCATGTCCTGTAGTTTCTTCCATTCTTTTTGCTGCTCTTCCTGTAGGTGCTGCAAGTAAAACATCCAAATCTTCACTTTCAAAGAATCTAATTATCGCATTAATTGTGGTGGTTTTACCAGTACCAGGACCACCAGTTAGTATAAGTAGACCATTTTGTGCAGACTCAGTAACTGCCTGTTTTTGTAAACCATCATATTCAATATCTAGGTTTCCTTCTATTTTAGAAATCCTCTCTTCAACCTTATCACTTGCAAGAGAATATCTTATATTTAGCTTAGATAACATTTGAGCAATATTTTGTTCAATATAATAATTTACAGCTAGAAAAACTTGCTCATCTTTATCAATAGTATTTACTATTATTTTTTTTAGTAGTTCAAGGCTATTTAGATTATACTCGATATTGCTAAGTTCTACCCCAAGAATAGCTGATGTCTTGTCTATAAGAGCTTCTTTGGGAAGATATACATGTCCCTCAGTGCTTGCTCGTTGTAATACGTATAGTATTCCAGCTTGAATCCTATAATCAGAGTTAGATAAAATACCTATTTTGACTGCTATTTCATCTGCTGTTTTAAATCCAATACCAGGTATATCTTCAGCAATTTGGTAAGGGTTGTTTTTTACTACTCCTTGGTACTTCTTAGGTCCATAAGTATTATATATCTTAACTGCATAAGTGTTTGATATACCATACAGAGACAAAAAAAGCACAGCATCCCGTAATTCTCTTTTTTCAAAGAATTGATTACCTATATCCCTTGCCATCCTATCGCTAATTCCTTTTATTTCTGCCAGTCTCTCGGGCTGTGTTTCCATAATAGAAAGGGTATTCATTTTAAACTTGTTCACTATTCTACTAGCTAAAACTTCTCCAATACCTTTAATGGCACCAGAACTTAAATACTTTTCGACAGCAATAATATCTTCAGGTTCTTTAACTTCATATTCTTCCACCTGGAATTGTTCTCCATATGTTTGATGTTGAATATAAGTTCCCCTTGCACATAGAAATTCTCCCTCATTTATAGAGGGAAAAGTACCTACGCAAGTCATCTCTGAATCATCACTTATTATATTTAATACTGTGTATCCATTATCATCATTTCTATATATGATTTTTTCTATATAGCCTTCTAAAACTTCAGACAAATTTTTACCTACCTTTTACCACTTAAAAACTCAACAAACTTTCCTGTTCCTACAGCCACACAAGTCATTGGTTCCTCTGCAGTCATTGTATTAATACCAGTTTTTTCTTCAATCAGTTGTTCTATACCATATAATAAGCATCCACCACCTGTAAGAACAACACCTCTATCTGCTATGTCTGCTGCTAATTCTGGTGGAGTTTTTTCAAGT
>CAZOSE010000033.1:0-14913 GCA_964582385.1 uncultured Lachnospiraceae bacterium | reverse complement strand
GATTTTAACCTCATGGCTTCTCTAAGACTTTGTTCTAATATACGTTTAGACCTTGGGGTAAAACCTCCTGCTCCTGTTGCTTCCACTGTAGAGCTAGTTGAAATAAGTTCCTTTACTAATTCAAGTATTTTATTATTATCAACACCATTTTTTTCTAGAACTGCCTTAGCTACACCTTCTACTCCTAAAAGGCCAATTAATAAGTGTTCAGTTCCTACATAATTGTGAGAAAGCTTCTTTGCAATCTCTTGAGAATAACCTATTGCTTTTGATGCGCTGTCTGTAAATTTAAAATTCATAATAGCCTCCTTAATATTTCCACTCTATTTTATCAAATCTGGTAAGTTGTTTCGTATATATTCAGCTCTATATCGTTCTTCTTGTGACGAGCCAAACTCTTCATTAGCAAGATACTGTAAGTTTCCTGGTTGTGTTTCTACCATAAGTTCATATACATTACATTTTTCTTTTAACTGTATTAGGTTAGTATCTATCCCTATTTTTATCTGTGCTAATAGGGCTAGGGCTTCACTAGATGTTAGTTGCCTTGCATATCTTAAGACTCCATATGAGCGGTATATCCAATCTTCAACTTCATGGAAATTCTTCTTTATATAATATTCTCTTTGGTTTCTTTCTTGTGTTACTACTTGTTCTACAATCTCATTTAGTCCTGCAATTATTTCTTCTTCATTTCTTCCAAGGGTTTTTTGATTAGAAATCTGATATAAATAACCAATTGTCTTGGTTCCCTCTCCATAAGTTCCACGTAGGGTAATTCCAAACTTGCTAAGCTCCCTAGCTATCCCAGTTATGCTATTAGTAAGAGCAAGGGCTGGAAGAAACAGCATATAAGATGCCCTAATACCTGTTCCTAAATTAGTAGGACAAGAAGTCAAATATCCATATCTTTCATGAAATGCATAATTTAGCTTTTCGCTTAATATATCATCCACCTTGTTGGCAGCTATAAAAGCTTCATCCATACTCATTCCATTAGTAATAGACTGGATTCTCAAATGATCTTCTTCATTAATCATAATGCTGATTTTTTCATCCTCAGATAGCAACAGTCCTACACTTTGCTTCTTTTTTATAAGTTGTGGACTTACTACATGGCGCTCTACCATTGCATTCTTTTCATTCTCTTTTACACTACTTAGTGTATAGCCATTAATATTTTTTGATAACTTATCTTGCAGCATAGGTAAAGTCTTTATTACTTCATCAATTAACTTAGATGCCTCGGCCTGTGAAAGTTTTTGAGAAAAAGGGTAATTGGTCAAGTTTCTAGCCAAACGAATCCGGCTAGATATTACAACATCGTTGTCTTTTGCATTATCATCATACCATTTCATTCTTTTCCTTATTCTCCTTCCTACATTTCTTCCTCTGCTTTTTTTAAGATGCGAATCTCATCTCTTATCTTTGCAGCTTCTTCATATTCTTCTAGCTGTATTGCTTGATTTAACCTATCTTGCAATACACAAATGTTTGGAGCTTCTTCCTTCTTAGTTTCACTTCCACCACTAGATTCTTCCTCTAATTTGTGGCTATCGCTATCTTCTCCAACTGGAAGACTTTCTGTCGTGTCATCAATATTGTCTACATTACTAACATAGTTAATCGGCTTCTTGCCTACATGAAGATCAGAGCCGTGAATTCGTTTTAGGCTATTATTAATTTCAGAATAAAAACTACTAATACAATTGCTACATCCAAATTTGCCTTTTTTCAAAAACTCCTTGTAGGTCATTCCACACTTATCACAGTGTAGGTCATTAGCCACATAATAGTTTTCTCCAGTATAGTTATTATGATATCCTAGTACAGTTGATAGTAAGCTTCCAAGGGAGAATTCCTTGTCTGTAAATGGAGAGAACTTACCAAGTGTTGCTGCTCCTGATTCGTTGGCACATTCCTTACATAAATGTTGTTCCGTATGATAACCATTAATTGTTTCAGTGTAATATATCGTTGCTTCATTCTTATGGCAATTATCACATAACATTAATTATTGCCTCCTTTCAACTGTCTATTCTTCAAGCATCTTGAATTCACTATATACTTTATCTGTAATTTGATGAACGTCATTAGCTGAAACACCCTTACATGCCGCTCTAGCTAAAAGTATCCTCATCTCATCATATAGTTCCTCCAAGGCTTCATACTTATCTAGTCGAACAGAAATAACTGCTCCCTTTCGTCTATCCACCTTCAAGTATCCTTCTTGCCTTAGTATTGAATAAGCCTTATTGACTGTATGCATATTAATACCAATCGTATCAGCCATCTGCCTTACAGAAGGTAAATTATCCCCTTCCTTAATCTTATCATTAGCTATTCCATATATGATTTGATTACACAGCTGAATATAATACGCTTCATTACTATCAAAATCAATTCTAATAATCAAATCATCACCTCCTAGTCCTTTGATGTAAAAGTTTCAGTAAAGTAACTTATGTTATAAGCAAATCACTAGTTATCGAATAATGTATTTAAAGCAATCCATACAACAAAAGCTGAATGCGTCCGTTCTACAGATTATACCTGTTCTATATTCAATATAACAAACTACTAATAATATGTCAATATATTTTTTCAAGTAAAAACAGACTCCACTAAAAGTTTTATCCTTTAGTGGAGTCTTGGTTTTACTACCATAATATTCTTTATCTATCTCAGATCCTTACCTATATCAGTTCGCATGTATTTTCCTGTAAAGTCAATTAAATCTGTAGCTAAATATGCCTTATCTCTTGCATCACTTAAATCATCACCAATTGCAGTAACTCCAAGAACACGGCCTCCATTAGTCACAATATCATCATCTTGCCTTTTTGTTCCACTGTGAAATACAAATCTATCTTCTTCATCTTTGAACTTTTCAAGGCCATTAATCTTATATCCTGTTTTGAATTCTAAGGGGTAGCCAGCTGAAGCTAGGACTACACACACAGCAGCATTATCATCAAATTCAAGGTCAATATTTGATAATGTACCATCTACACAAGCCTTTATCACTTCTACAATATCGTTTTTCATTCTAGGCAAAACAACTTGAGCTTCTGGATCTCCAAAACGAACATTATATTCTAAGACCTTTGGTCCTTCGCTTGTAAGCATAAGGCCAAAGAATAGGATACCTATAAACTTCCTATCTTCCTTATTCATTGCATCAACACTTGCCTGATATATATACTTCTGGCAAAAATCATCTATTTCTTTAGTATAATAAGGACTTGGAGAAAATGTTCCCATACCTCCTGTGTTTAGACCCTGATCATTATCATATATGCGTTTATGGTCCTGTGCACTTGTCATAGTTTTTACTGTCTTTCCATCACAAAAGGCCAAAACAGATACTTCTTTTCCTACAAGAAATTCTTCTATGACTAAAGTATTTCCTGCATCACCAAACTGTTTATCTAGCATAATTGATTTAATACCATCTAAAGCTTCTTCTTTATTCTCACATATAAGTACACCTTTTCCAAAACATAAACCATCAGCCTTTAAAACTATTGGAAAGTTGCATTTTTCAATATAGGTTTTTGCTTTATTTGAATCTGTAAATATTTCATATCCTGCACTTGGAATATCATGATTCTTCATAAGTTCCTTAGAAAAAGCTTTGGAACCTTCAAGTATTGCAGCCCTTTTATTGGGGCCAAATACAGCTAGGCCTCTTTCTTCAAATACATCAACAATTCCATCAACTAAAGGTTCATCCATACCCACAATTGTCAAATCAATACCTTGTTCTTGTGCAAAGTCTGCAAGGCCTTTAAAATCGCTAGTTGCTATAGGTACACATTTAGCCATTTCTGCAATACCAGCATTACCAGGTGCACAGTATATTTCATCTACTAGTTCACTTTGGGAAACCTTCCATGCAATAACATGTTCTCTTCCCCCTGAACCTATTATTAAAACCTTCATTTTAGTCTTGTATGATGCATGTAAAGCCTGATGCACCAATACTCTCCTTTCATTTGTACAAGAGTCATAACAAAAAACTTTAATAGTTTCCTGATATAACTAACGAATATCTTACTCTATTTATTTAATGATAGTAACCTTATTGTCCTCTACTTTTATCTTATCATTGGCAATCAAATCGATAGCCTTTGGTAAGATTATCCACTCCCCTTGTTCCATAACCTTCTTTTGCAAAGTTTGGGAAGAATCATCTTCGTCAACTAAAACAGTCTTTTGTAAAATAATTGGTCCTGTATCTGTACCCTCATCTACAAAGTGAACTGTTGCACCTGTAACTTTACAACCACGCTTTAGAACACCCTCATGTACTTTTAGTCCATAATAGCCTTTTCCTGAAAATGCAGGAATTAAAGAAGGGTGAATATTAATTATACGGTTTGGAAATTTATCTATAACACTTTTTGGAACAATAGACAAATAGCCTGCAAGCACAATCAAATCAATATTCATGTCCTCTAATACTTCTATTAAATCATTAGAGTAGTTATCAATATTATCATAGTCTTTTGTAGATAATATTTTTGCTGGAATATTGTGATTTTTAGCCCTTTCTAGGGCATATACATCCCTTTTGTTGCTAAGTACAAGACCAATCTTAGTGTTTGTAATATTATCTGATTCAATATTGTCAATAATTGCCTGTAGGTTGCTTCCACCACCAGATACAAACACAGCTATATTTAGCATAAGGTTACACCCTTTTCTCCATTTACAACTTCACCTATTACATAGGCTGTTTCTCCTGATTCTTTAATAGCTTCTATTGTTTTGTCAGCCTCAGCAGAATCTACAACAAGCATCATACCAATACCCATATTGAAGGTGTTATACATGGCATCATCTTGAATATTGCCATCTTTAGATAACATTTTGAATATTGGAGGAATTTCATAACTGTTTATTCTAACATTAGCATGGGTCCCACTAGGTAGCATTCTCGGAATGTTTTCGTAGAAACCACCACCTGTGATATGGCTGCATGCCTTAATATCTACTTTGGCATTTTTCACGGCATTAATTGCATTTACATAAATCTTAGTTGGAGTAAGTAAGGTTTCTCCCAAGCTAGCTCCTAGTGAATCATAGTAAATATCTAAGGCTTCTTTTTTCATGTTAAAAACACTTCGTACAAGGGAATATCCATTACTATGTATTCCTGAGGAAGAAATACCTATTATAACATCTCCCTCTGATACTCCCTTTCCATCGATAATATCTTTTTCATCAACAATTCCTACAGCAAAACCAGCAAGGTCATATTCATCAATTTCGTAGAAGCCTGGCATTTCCGCAGTTTCTCCACCTATTAAAGCTGCTCCTGCTTGCTTACATCCGTCAGCAATACCACTTACTATAGTTGCAATCCTTTCAGGTACATTTTTACCACAAGCAATATAATCTAAGAAAAACAGAGGTTCTGCACCTGCACAGATAATATCATTTACACACATTGCAACACAGTCAATTCCAATAGTATCATGTTTATCAAGTATAAAGGCTAGTTTTAATTTAGTTCCTACTCCATCCGTACCTGATAGTAGAGTTGGATTTTCCATGCCTTTAAAGCTCTTTAGAGAAAAAGCTCCTGAAAACCCTCCAATACTACTTAGAACTTCACTTCTCATAGTTCCCATAATATGTTTTTTCATTAGTTCTACTGATTTATAACCAGCTTCAATATCTACGCCTGCACTTTTATAATCCATTTTTTCCTCCTGAATATGATTATTTATTGATTTCCTTTAAATATTCTTCATACCCAATTTCTTGTAACTTGTTGTCCTTTTTCTCCACATCATCTTTTTGTTTCTTTGAATATTCCATTAGTTTCTCAAGTAATTCTGGGTTTGATGTAGCAAGAATTTTAGCTGCTAATAGTCCCGCATTCTTAGCACCATTAATCGATACAGTTGCTACAGGTACCCCTGATGGCATTTGTACTATTGAATATAAAGAGTCGATCCCCCCTAATGACTTAGTCATTATAGGTACACCAATTACAGGTAATGGAAATATTGCTGATGTCATTCCTGGCAAGTGAGCCGCCCCACCTGCTCCTGCAATAATCACCTTATAACCCTTATCTTGTGCAGAACTTGCATAGTCAAAAAACTTATCCGGCATACGGTGAGCTGAAATAACTGTCATATCATATTCAACCCCAAGTTCTTCTAATACCCTTGCTGCTTCGCTCATAATATGAAGGTCAGAATCGCTTCCCATTACAATCCCAACTTTACCAATGTTTGTTTTATCAGACATTTTTTCCTCCTTGGTTATAGATAGTTCTTATTCATTAAAAGCTTCGTTTAATTCCTCAGTTCCTTCTAGGACAAATCTTCCGTCTTCAATAATAACAATCTTGCTACCATCTTCGCTATAAACAGAGATTTCCTGGATTTCATTATAAGGAATAGTAATGTCAGTATGGCAGTTGTAGTATGCCTTATTAATATCAGTCTTTCTTAAGATTGAAACCTCATTATCCTTTGCAACTATAGCTTTGCCATCTGGATTGAAGGTCCTTAAGTCCTCACTCATTTTATAACATGTATCTCCAACTGCAAAATGAGGGCCTGTTTTTTCTGCAATCAAAATAGGAAGCTTATCCTGTATATTGTATGTTTGACCCATTACATAAGCAGTTGTATTTGTTCCAATTGCAAACTCACCAATTGGAAGGGTATCATGGTTATACATTAGGTTTTCTTTAATATAATTTTTATTGTCTTGTTTTTTGTCAAAGTTACTACAGTTGTAGTCTGCTATTTTGCCATCTTCAAATTCCAAAGTTAAGTCTTTGTATTCTAGTTCATTTAAGTAAACCGTAGAAACATTTAGAGTACCACTAGTTCCACTTAGTTTTGGAGATGTAAACACTTCACCAACTGGGATATTAACATCAGCTGTACAATTTTCAAATCTAGTTTCTGTCTCAGGATCATCAAGATGTGAAAGCATCACTTTTAAGTCAGTTTTGTTATCTGCCTTACCTAGAATCCTTACATAATCTCCTTTATCAAGGGCATCAATTATTTTCTGTTGAATTACTTGATAAGTCTTATTGTCTAGTGTATTAACCTTTACTGTTTCATTAAAGATTGCCTCAAAGTCTTCACCAATTTCTGGTATTGGATAAGCTATGATTGTAAAGCTGGTTGTATCACCTTTTATATATCTATTCCCAATTAAGCTTGCATCTCTACTATATTCTACAGAAAGTTGTCCTTGTTTCTTACTAAGACTTAATGCACTATCTTTATTTTTAGGAACAAAGTTTTCTTCCCCATATACCTCAATTAATGCTGGTCCTGCAAAGGCATAGGCTAATTCCTTATATTTTTCATAGGCTAATTCTAAGCCTTCAAGCTTATCTGCCCTAAACTTTTTAGTTAAATATAGTCCATCATCAAATCTATGGTCGTAGTCATATTGTTTGTTAGCCCCCATGGAATGATATCCTATTTTTAGGTGTTGTCTCTTATTAATATTATGAGCTGCCGCCCTGTAAATAACTGGTTTTAATTTGATATCTGCAAAATACTCTATTGCATATTTTACCATTCTCTCAAAACCAATGTTGTAACGAATATTTACCGTCTTTTTCTTAGACAAGTCAATATTAGCAGCCACAAAGCCTCTTGCATACCCGTCTACATAGGTAAAAGCCATAGCCTTAACTTTACCTTCTTCAAGTCCATTTAAGTACTGAGCTATTTTAATTTCGTTGTCACCAATGTATTCTCCAAATTGGTACAAATATCTAAGATCTGTAAGATCCCAGTTCATAATTATATCTGCTGCAAAAGATAGTTCTGGATCAAGGGATTCTCTAGTTCTATAATCCATCAAATATCTGCTATTATCACTAATAAATTCACGGATTGTAAGTCTTACTTCCTTAGCCCTATCCCCTTGTTCAAACTGGTTATAAACTGCTACAAAAAGTTCTAAATATAAAACTATATGATAAATCCTGCCTTCAAAAGCACTACCTATAAGCCCTCTTAGTTCTCCATATAAGAATGTTAATATCCTGCCAAACTTTTTACCGAATTGCTTTACTGCAAAGGTTGGATTACCATAACTTTTTTCATAATTAGAACCTAGAACATCTTCATAAAGTCTATAATTTAAGTCTTGTAAGTCTTCTAATGATAAGTTAATTAATTTATTATCCCTAACTTGGCCAACAACTTCATCAACAAGAAGTAAAAAAGAGGCTGTTTTTCTAAAATAGTCCCTGTAAGGTTCTTCTACAGTTTCCTCTTCTAAAATCGATTTTATTCTATCTATTATTAGTGAATATCTTTCTTGTGCTTGTTCATTTTCTTCTTGAAACATACTTAGGTATTTCATAATACAAACACTCCTTATTTTTTATTTTCTTTTAGGATTCGGATGTCAAAAGTCCAATCTAGTGTACTGAATGAATATATGTGTATGAATACACTTGTATATATATTTGATTTTACCTAATTTCGCTCTTAACAATGTTTTAATTATATATAAGTAATTATATCATTACTTACCTTGTTTATTTATAGTGTTTACTTATAGGATTGATATATATAAGTAATCAATAGCTTTATTTATTTATAATCTTACCATTAGCTACATTTGTATCTAGAATTTCTTTAATGTAGGTCCAAAGAACTTCTGAGCCTTCTGCTGTTCTTTCATTTCTTTTCATTACTTGGGAATATTCTACCCCATGTTCCATCCATGACTTTCCTCCTGAAGCATCATTAAGTAGAGCAGGCTGAATCTTGTCAAGGGCGTTGGCAAACTTAGCTTCTCTAGTTTCACACTCTTCAAATTCATCCCATAATGCTCTCATCTGTGCCGCCTGGTCCTTGGGTAAAATATTAAAAAGACGGTCTGCTGCCACAAGTTCTCTTTCTACTTTGTCATTATTAGCATCTTTGTCATATGCATATGTATCACCTGCATCAATCTCTACGATGTCGTGTATTAAGACCATTTTCATTGTTTTTAAAACATCAATTTTTTCATTTGAATATTCGTCTAGTAAGAAGCACATTATCGCTAGGTGCCAAGAATGGTCAGTATCACTTTCCTTTCTTGATGCATCTGCAAGATAGTTTTGTCTGATTATATTCTTTAGTTTATCAATTTCTAGGATAAAGTTTATTTGCTTTTGTAATCGTTCCATATTACTCCTTCATCTTTTGCATAATTTAAGTTACATAACTAAACCTACAATATATAGGATAAATAGGCTTAAAAATACTAGAATGTTCATTATTAAACCAATAATTGTTAGATTATAATACACATCTTTTTCTTTATAGCCTTGATAAGCTAAAACAAATCCAATAACTGATGATATAAGTATAACCACGCCCATATATCCAAGTATCATACCACCACTGCCGCCTGCTAGTGCTGATATGTAAAACAATATTCCTATAAGAATAAGAGATATAATTCCAATTGAAAGAGATATAATTCCTTTTACAGAATGTTTTTTGTCTGAAAATCTAAATCCCTTTTTTCTTAACATTATCCACCTCTATTTAATATATCTTTCTTTAAATACATAACATACTTTAAATAACAAATAGCCTACAATACCGCCTAGTGTGTTCATGAACAAGTCATCCACATCAAATATTCCTACTTTGAATATAAGTTGTAGTAATTCTATGGTAAAGCTAAACTGCAGTGTTAACAGAGTAACTTTTATCAACTTTCTATTATCAGGACTTACAATAGGTAGTAACACTCCAAAGGGAGTAAAGGCCAATAAGTTACCAAATATATTAATTATAAATCTTTCAAACCCTATCTGTTTGCGGTAAGTAATGAATCTAGTTAGCTCTTTAAATAAGCTTAAGTTATATTTATATTCACTATATCCTATATCTCTTCCAAATCTTTCACTAAAAAACAGAAAATAGCTAAGAGTTGCTATATAGACTATAAATATTACTTTTAAAATCATAATAATTTGTTTTTGTTTTGCCTTCAAAAGACTGCTCCTATCAAAGTTTCTATTTGTCTAATTATAAATCAATTAACTACTTAGGTAAAGACTTATTAACTATGGATAGCTCCAAGTCCTAACCCTTGTGCAGCTTCTTGAATTACTTCACTTGTTGTTGGATGAGCAAAAATTGTCTTAACAAGATCCTTGTCACTTAATCCATTTGCTAT
The DNA here is from genome assembly GCA_964582385.1 of uncultured Lachnospiraceae bacterium. Classification (GTDB taxonomy): domain Bacteria; phylum Bacillota; class Clostridia; order Lachnospirales; family Lachnospiraceae; genus JAAYRG01. Next base: position 4,728 of record CAZOSE010000033.1, on the reverse strand, counting down.
AGCAACTGTAACTGTAGCAATTAGTGTGGATGCGTCTGGCCCTATTATGGAAGCCCCAATAATTTTGCCTGTTACATTATCTTTAACTAGTTTTACAAAGCCTCTTGTTTCATTCATTGCCAATGCTTTTCCATTACTAGAGAAAGGTATTTTACTTATACTTACATCAATACCCTCTTCTTTTGCCTGGTCTTGACCTATTCCTACTGTAGCGATTTCAGGGCTAGTAAAAATAACATTAGGTACACCACTATAATCCATCTTTGCATCTTTGTTCATAATGTTATCAACAGCTACAATGCCTTGGCTAGATGCAACATGGGCAAGTTGTATTATATCTGTTACATCTCCTATTGCATATATATTTTCATTATTTGCTCTCATTCTGCTATCTACTTTGATGCCCCTACCCTTTTCATTAAGCACAATTCCTGTCTTTTCAAGGTTTAGTCCATCTATATTAGCTTGCCTTCCTATTGCTAGCAATACCTTATCTGTAATGATTTGCTGGTTTCCTCTTTTATTCTCATAATTAATTATAGCCTTATTATCACTTGAACTTTGAATTTGTGTAACTTTGGATCCTGTATAGATTTTTATCTTTTCTCTTTTAGCAAGTCTTTGTATTTCTTTTGAAATATCTTTATCAACCATGCTTAGTGTCCTATCTAAAAACTCTACTAGATGTACCTCTACACCAAAATTACTATAAATAAAGGCAAACTCCATTCCTATTACACCACCGCCAATTATAGTTATAGACTCAGGTAAGTCTGTAGATTCAAGGGCTGTAGTACTATTTAATACAAATGGTAATTCAAGGCCTGGAATATTTACTTCCAACATTTTTGAACCAGTTGCAATTATTATATCCTTTGCATACACAGTATAGTCTTCTGTGCCTTTTACACTTACTGTTTCGTCATCTAAGAAAGAAGCATGGCCATATATCACATTGATTTTATTCTTCTTCATTAAGTACTCAATACCAGATACAAGTCTCTCTGTTACTTTATCTTTTCTCTCTATTACCTTTTCCATATTAACACGGTAAGTACCCTCAATCTCTATACCGTACTCTTCTGCTTCTTTTATACTTTTACTTACATTGGAAGATTTAACTAGTGTTTTTGTAGGGATACATCCAATATTAAGACATGTACCACCTAACTTGGTTTTTTCCACAAGAGTTACATCTAAACCATTTTTCGCTGCATAAATCGCTGCTACATATCCACCTGGGCCTGACCCTATTATAAGTAAATCTGTTTTAATTTCTTGTGATCTCTTTTTCTCCATTGCTACCTCCCTTTAGATACACCTTATTATTATTTAGAAAAAGAGCCTTTAAGGCTCTCTTTCTAAGTTTATAATAAACTACTGTCTAAGTTCAATACCTATTTTTTTAAGCTCCTCTAAAATTTTATCCATAAGTGGATTAATATCTTCATCTTTTAGAGTCCCTTCTTTATCACGGAATGATATAGAATAGGCCATTGATTTATAACCTTTTTCTATTTGTGCTCCTTCATATATGTCAAACAGATGGTAACTTTCAAGTAAACGACCACCTTTACTACGTATCACTTCTTCAACATCACCAGCTAGGATATCTTTCTTCATTACCATACTGATGTCTCTTGTTATTGCAGGATATTTTGCAATTCCTTCATATTTAGTATCAAATGTAGCATATGGAATAATTTCAGGCATATCTAGAACGCCTATATAAGGTCTTGTACCTATTTCATATTTGTCCGCTACTTCAGGATGGACTTCTCCTAAATAACCAATCACTTTGCCATCATAAATTACGTCTGCTTTTCTGCCTGGATGAAGGAAAGGCTTATTTGTTTCTGAACTGTATTCAACTCTTTCCTTTAATCCTATTTTCTCAAGAAATACTTCAATTATTCCTTTTAAATCATAGAAGTCTCCTTGACCATACATTCCGAGTGTAAATTGTTTTCTTTCGTCTGGAAGTTCTGTTAGTGGCAATTCTTTCGGAATATAAATATTGGCTAATTCGTATAAACGAACGTCTTTATTCCTATGGTTGTAGTTTCTAGATAATGAAGTAAGCATTCCATTAATAGGAGTAGTTCTCATAACACTAAAGTCTTCTCCTAAAGGATTGGATATTACTACAGCCTTTCTAAGTTCACTGTCTATTGGGATTAGCAATTTGTCAAATACCTTAGGACTTTCAAATGAATAGTTCATTGACTCACTAAATCCAGACTGCTCTCCTACATTTCTTGCAATATTTTCTATTTGTAAATTAAATGGTAGGCGACCAGTTGTTGCTCCTCCTCTTGGTAAGGTGGATGGGATTTTATCGTATCCATAGAATCTTGCAACCTCTTCATCAAGGTCAGCTTGGGATTCCACATCTTGTCTCCATGATGGTACAATTACTTGTCCACTACTTTCATCATAAGTTAGTTCAACTCTTTTTAGATATTCAATCATTGTTTCTTTAGGAATATTTATTCCTAAGATACTGTTTGTCTTATCTGGATTAAACGCAACCCTGCTTTCACTTCTTACAACTGGGTAAGCATCTACTGCTCCATTTATTACTTCTCCAGCTCCTAATTCTTCAATTAACTGACATGCACGGTTAATTGCTAGCATAGCAGTGTTTGGATCTAATCCCTTTTCAAACTTAGCTGCTGCTTCTGTTCTAAGTCCTAACTTTTTACCGGATAAACGAATGTTTGTACCATTAAAGCATGCTGCTTCTAGTAAAAGGGTATCCATAGTATCCCTTATTTTAGTGTCTTCCCCACCCATAATACCAGCTATACCAACTGGACTTTCATTATCACATATCATTAAAATGGAAGGATCTATTTTTCTATCTTGGCCATCAAGGGTCTGGAATGTTTCCCCTTCTTCACCTCTACGTACAATAATCTTGTTGCCCTTAATTGTACTTAAGTCATAAGCATGCATTGGTTGACCATACTCTTCCATAACATAATTTGTTATATCAACTATATTATTTATTGGACGAATTCCACAAGCTGCAAGTCTTTGTTGCATCCAAAGGGGTGATGGCTCAATCTTAATATTTTTTACTACTCTAGCTACAAATCTGCTACAAAGATCGGAATCTTCAATTTCTACTGAGATAAAATCACTTGCAGTCTCTTTGCTATTAGCGTTTTCCTTAGCCTCTATTACTGGTGGGTGAAAATCAACTTTAAATGTAGCAGCTACTTCTCTAGCTATACCAATCATACTAAAGCAATCAGCACGATTAGATGTAACTTCGTATTCAAAAACTACGTCATTTAGGCCAAGTGCTTCTATAGCACTAGAACCTATTTCTAAGTTATCATAAGCTGGATTGGCATTGAATATATATATCCCATCTTCTGGTGCATCAGGATACATATTATTGTCTGAACCTAGTTCTTCAATAGAACATAACATTCCATATGATACTTGTCCACGAAGTTTTCCTTTTTTGATTTTAATTCCACCAGGTGTTAAGTCTCCGTCATGTCCACCTGCAACTCGACCACCTACTAAAACAACAGGAACAACATCCCCTTCGCTAATATTATTAGCACCTGTAACAATCTGTACAGTTTCGCCTTCTTTAGTAACTTGCACTTGGCAAATAACTAGTTTGTCAGCATCTGGATGTTTTTCTATTTTTAATATTTTACCTACTACAATCTTATCTAAATCTTGGTCTAGCCTTGTGTAGCCTTCAACATTTGTACCACTTAAGGTCATAGCATCCACAAACTCTTGTAAGGATACATCAAGATCTGGCACATAAGCTTTTATCCATGATAAAGGTGTATTCATTCTTTAAACCTCCATAATTTTTTACAATTTATTTAATCTTTTTTGATATTTAAACTATTCTAAGAATTAGAACTGTTCTAAGAATCTAATATCATTTTCGTACAATAGTCTCATATCATCAATTTCATATTTTAATAAGGCAATACGCTCTAAACCAACACCAAATGCAAATCCTGTGTATACATCTGGATCAATTCCACTCATTTCTAAAACCTTTGGATGAACCATTCCACAGCCTAAGATTTCTATCCATCCAGTGTGTTGACAAAAACGACATCCTTGTCCACCACATTTAAAGCATGTAACATCAACTTCCGCACTTGGTTCTGTAAATGGAAAATGATGTGGTCTAAACTTGGTTTTTGTTTCTTTACCAAATAGTTTCTTGGCAAACTCATCTAGAGTTCCTTTTAAATCTGCAAAGGTAATATCTTTATCAACAACCATACCTTCAATTTGATTAAAAACAGGTGAATGAGTTGCATCAACTTGGTCAGAACGAAAAACTCTTCCAGGTGCAATCATCCTAATAGGAAGGTCTCCCTCCTCCATTACACGAACTTGAACTGGTGAAGTCTGAGTTCTAAGCAAAATATTATTGTTTATATAAAATGTATCCTGTTCGTCTTTTGCTGGGTGGTTAGCTGGAATATTTAATGCCTCAAAATTATAATAATCATATTCAATTTCCGGTCCTTCTACAACTTCATAACCCATACCAATAAAAATTTCTTCTACTTCTTGTAAAGCAATAGTATTTGGATGTCTATGACCAACTTTAGGTTTCTTACCTGGTAATGTTACGTCAATAGTCTCCTTGGCCATCTCTTCCTCACGTTTTTGTCTTTCTAGCTCAGCTGTTTTTTGTTCTAATTTTTCTTCAATTGAAGTTCTAGCCTCATT
>CAZOSE010000032.1:6626-15042 GCA_964582385.1 uncultured Lachnospiraceae bacterium | reverse complement strand
ATCAGTTACACCTACACCTTCACCAACTCCAATACCTGAACTTCCACCTATTGAAGTTAAAATAGATGATAATTCATTATTTATAAACAGTGACTTTGAAAGTTCAAGTATGCCAGAATCATTTAAAAAAGAAGCCTTAGAATATGAAGGAAGAGAAATTAGTGTAGCTGTAAGTAATGACGGAGATTTAACTCTTGTTTATTTGTCTAAAGATAACGAAGAAGCTGGAGACTTTTATATATATAATAAAGAAACAGACACCTTTAGTCCTTATAAGGAAGTAGAAGGTAGGGGTGGTAGGTATATAATTTTACCACTAGAAGAAGATATTACTATTCCAGATAATTTTATTGAAGCAAGTTTTACCATGGCTGGCAAAGAAATAGATGGATGGCAGTTAATAGGTTTAGAAAACGAGGAGTATTACATAGTCTATGCCATGGATGGAAGAGGTAATAAAGATTTATATAGCCTTGATTTAGAAGGAGTTACCTTACAGCGTTTTTCAATAGATGGAATGAATGCCTTACTAAGTGGTAGTGCAAGTGATGAAGAACTTCTTGCATTAAAAGATAATTTGGACAAATCCAATGATAACTTATCTAAACTGCAAAGCAAATATGAAACAGATATGAGTTTGCGTCTTAAGATAATGGTTGCTTTAGTAGTTGTATCAGCTATTCTTTTGATTTCACTAGTTAATGTCTTATTAAGAAACAGATTCTTAAAGCAGGATTTGTTAGAACTAGAAGATTATGAAGATTATGAAATATCAGATATTGATGACCTTGAAGATTATGGTACTACAGAGGGTTTAACTAGCTTAGATACAGAATATGACTTTACAAGTGAGTATGCAGTAACTAAAGAGGAATCAAACTATGAAGCCAAAGAAACTACTAAATCTATAACAGAAGACCTAGTAAGTCCTGAAGTTCAGGATAAAGTTGATAAAGCTAAAGAATCTGATGAAGCTTTAATTGATAAAAAGCAAGATAGTAAAACAAAAGATTTGGAAAATGCATCACTAGAAGATATTTTTGAATTCTTAAATGTGGATGACTTGGATGATGATGATCTTGCTTAGGTTTAATTAGATAAGAATTATATATTTTAAAATATATTTGTGTTAAAATAGACTTCCATATGTTAAAGCTTATATTTAACATATGGAAGTCTATAACGTATTGTAAGAACTAATAGTAAGAGTAGAAACTAATAGTAAAAGTACTAATTAGTAGTAAAAGTATGAATGAATAGAAAAGGGCTAACTAATAATAAACTACGAAATTTAATATATAATATTATATAGACCAAACTATTTAAGGTATTGATTATGGTTCTCAGTGTAAAAACTCTACACTAGCTTATGGTTCAAGGGGGGAAACATGAAAAGGTTCAAGATTTCTTTTATATTAATATTAATATGTATGACCTTTACATCATGTAACTTTATAAGAGATATACATGGGAGTCTTTTAAAAGAAAAAGATGAAAATGATAATAATATAAAGGAAACTGTTTTAACTAGGTCATTAGAACAGGATGAGTATAAATCCTTTGAAACCGAAATAATTAAAGAAAGATATAGCGAAAAGCTAATAAGCCTAATTAATGAAGAACGTACAAGTAATGATTTGGCACTTCTTGAAACAAATGAAGATTTAACTAAAGCAGCTAATCTTCGTGCTAAAGAGATTAGTGAAGCAGGATGTTTTTCTAATATTAGGCCAGATGGCAAGGACTGGACAACAGTCAATAATCAATTTGATATAGAATTTACATCGGCAGCAGAGAATATTGCATCTGGATATATAAGTCCAAGAGACTTGTTTAGGAATCTAATAAAAAAAGAAAAAACAAGAAGTACAATCCTAAGTAGTGAATATAATAAACTTGGAGTTGGTGTTTATAAAAAAGCTGGTACCGTTTATTGGCAACTACTGTTTATTAGTGATGAGGCTTTTGGGCCAATTCCTATGGATGCATATGCTGCAGAGGTATTAGAACTAACCAATGAAGAGAGAGTGAAAGTTGGTTTATCTGAGCTAAAGACATATTCATCATTGCAACATGCAGCAAATAAACGTTCCAAGGAATCAGAACAAGATTTTAACCCTGATCACACAAGGCCAGATGGTAAGGATTTTTATACTGTACTTGGCGAATATAATATTAATTATAATTTAGCTGGTGAAAACATTGCTAAGGGGCAATTAACCCCAGAAGAAGTTGTAGAAGGGTGGATGAATTCACTAGGCCATAGAGATAATATTCTAAACGATAGTTTTAATAACATGGGAGTAGGTGTCTACCAATACGATGGTGTAATATACTGGACACAGCTATTTACCAATTAGATTAAATCTTACAAAGGAGATGAAGAACATGAAGGATATAATTATAACAAATTTTACAGATCCGATATGTGTTTGGTGTTGGGCAAGTGAACCGGCTTTTAGAGCCTTAGAAACTCATTTTCCAAATCAAATTGAGTTTCGTTATATAACTGGAGGTTTAGTTGAAAACATTGATGACTTTTCCGATCCAGATAATGATATTGATGCAGGCTCAGAGGGTGCTAATGATCAGATTGTTTCTCATTGGATAGAGTCAGCAGACCAACATGGTATGCCAGTTAAGGCAGAAGGCTTTAATCTGTTTTCTAAAGAGTATCCTTCTTCTTATCCTCAAAACATAGCTTACAAAGCTGCTCAAATGGTTAACCCTCAAATGGCAGATGCATTTTTAAGACGACTTCGTGAAGCTACATTTACAGAAGGTAAAGTAACAAGTAAGGTAGAAGTACAGATTGAGTTAGCAAAAGAAGTAGGATTAGATATAGAAAAGTTTACAGAGGCAATAAATAGTGGCGAAGCCATGAAAAAGTTTAAGGCAGACTTAGCAATAACAGCTTCAACCGGAGTTAATGTATTTCCTACATTTTTAATAAAGACAGCCCAGGCAAGGCAAGTACTTGTAAGAAGTTTTAATACTTATGAAGACTTTGTAGAGATAATAAGCCATTTAACTGACGGCTCATTAAAACCTATAGAAGTAAAACCAACCTACGAAGGACTAGAAGAATTGATGAAAAACCACCCTAAACTAGCCCTAGAAGAAGTTCGACAAGCCTTCGCCTTCCCAACTAGCCAAGAAGCCAACGAATGGATAGAAGGCCTAATTAAAGAGAAACAGTTAATAAAAGAAGAAGCAGGCACCAGCTACTTTATACGCTTGAACTAGGTTTATAAATAAAACTATATTAATGGAGGGTATTTAAAATGAAAGTAATAGCACACAGAGGATTTAGTGGGATTTATCCGGAAAACACAATGCTAGCATTTATTAAAGGAAACGAAGCTGGATGTGATGGAATTGAACTTGATGTACACTTAACAAAAGACCATGAACTTGTTATAATTCACGACGAATCAATTGATCGTACAACAGATGGAACTGGTCTTGTAAGGGATTATACCTATGAAGAATTATCTAAGTTTAATGCAAGTGAATTAAGTAAAGAAACCCATGGTTTTAATAAGATTCCTAGTTTAGATGAATATTTTCTATGGGTAAAAGAGACAAATATAATCACAAACATTGAAATCAAAAATAATATATTTTATTATGAAGAAATTGAAGAAAAGCTAGTTGAAATGGTTAAAAAATATCAACTTGAAGATAGGATAATATTTTCTTCCTTTAATCCCTTGTCTATTGTAAAGTGTAAAGAAATAGCACCAGAGATAGAGTGTGGCTTACTGATAGAACAAAACATAATTGAAAATCCTGGATACTTATTAAGTAGATTTGGTATTGAATATTACCATCCACCAATACTAGGCTTAACTGAAGATATCGTAAAGAATTGTAATGATTATGGTATTAAACTTAATGTTTGGACAGTTAATGACTCAAGAGGTTTATATAATTTGTATAATTGGAAGTGTAATTCAATAATTACTGATTTTCCAGATGTAAGCAAGACTTGGTTGGAAAACCAGTAATTAATATAAAAACAACTAACTAAATAAGGAGAAAAAAATGAGTAAAAAGAACATAATTGTAGGCCAATCTGGTGGTCCTACCGCAGTTATTAATAGTAGTTTATATGGTGTTGTAACTGAGGGTTTAAGAAGTAAAGATAAAGTAGATCATGTTTATGGAATGATCAATGGAATTGAAGGTTTTCTAAAGGGTAATATACTAGACTTTGGTAAGGATTTATCTGAATCAGATTTAGAGCTACTTACTACAACACCTGCAGCATATCTAGGTTCTTGTAGATATAAGCTTCCAGAAAGTATTGAAGATTCCCTATATGCAAACCTTTTTGACAAGTTTGAAGAATTAAATATAGGTTATTTTTTCTATATTGGTGGAAATGATTCTATGGATACTGTAAGTAAACTTTCTCGCTATGCTAAGAAGATTAATAGTGATATCCGTTTTATAGGTGAACCAAAGACCATAGATAATGACTTGGTTTTAACAGATCATACACCAGGCTTTGGTAGTGCTGCAAGGTATGTTGCAACAACTGTTAGAGAAATTATTCTAGATGCGAATGTATATGACACTAAGTCTGTAACAATAGTTGAAATAATGGGACGCCATGCAGGATGGCTAACAGCAGCGAGTGTATTAGCAAGAAAACATGTTGGAGACAATCCTCTTCTAATTTATCTTCCAGAAGTAGTATTTGATACTGATAAATTTATTAATCAAGTTGAAGAAGCACTTGCAAAGGTAAACAATATTGTTGTTTGTATATCTGAAGGAATTTCAGATAAGGATAAGGTGTTTATTTCTGAATATGATAACGAAACTGCTGAAGTTGATAAATTTGGCCACAAGATGTTATCAGGTAGCGGTAAATACTTAGAAAACCTTTGTAAGAAAAGGCTGGGAGTAAAAGTTCGTTCCGTTGAACTTAATGTAAGCCAGAGGTGTTCATCAACTATGATGTCTGACACAGATAGAAAAGAAGCAATCATGTCAGGTGAATTTGGTGTTCGTGCAGCACTACAAGGTGAAACAGGCAAAATGGTTTCTTTTGTTCGTCTTAGCGATAACCCTTATGAAATAACATGTGGATTAGAAGATGTAAATAAAATTTGTAACAAAGAAAAACCAGTACCTGTAGAATGGATTACAAATGATGGTTCAGATATTGCAGATGAGTTCATTACTTATGCTAAACCAATAATTCAAGGAACAGTAGAGATTCCTCTTGGTAGTGATGGTTTACCTAAATATATATATAGGTAGATGTTAATTAGATAATTAATAAGAATATAAAACCACCAAAACTTTAATTTTTCAAAGTTTTGGTGGTTTCTTTTATTGTCTATAGATGGGAAACACAAGTAACGTAATTTTAAATAATAAACATTGTTTTAGTCATAACCCATGTCATTTAAAAATATAATATTATAAATCATAATAGAATAATATTTAGCCTATGTCATGAATTAATTCATATGAGCATAAGTTTAAATGTAGTAAAGAAATTGGAGTGACATAATAAGGAGGTAATAAATTGGAACAATTAGTTGCAAAAGGCGGTACGGACCAAATATTTGACGTATATAATGATATAAAGGCTAGGACAGGCGGTGATATATACATAGGTGTTGTAGGTCCGGTTAGAACAGGCAAATCTACATTTATAAAGAGATTTATGGATTTATTAGTAATCCCCAACATAGCGGACCTACATAATAAAGAAAGAGCAATTGATGAATTGCCTCAAAGTGCTGCAGGCAAGACAATAATGACAACTGAGCCAAAGTTTATACCAAAAGAAGCCGCAGAAATTATGCTTGGAGAAGATGCTAAGGTTAATATAAGATTAATTGATTGTGTAGGATATATGGTTGAGGGAGCTACAGGCCATATTGAAAACGAAGAAGAGCGTAAGGTAAAAACCCCTTGGTTTGATTATGAAATCCCCTTTACCCAAGCAGCAGAAATAGGTACAAAGAAAGTAATTAATGATCACTCTACCATAGGAGTAGTAATTACTACTGATGGAAGTTTTGGTGATATACCAAGAGAAAACTACTTGAATGCAGAAGAAAGAACCATAGATGAACTAAAAAAAATAGGTAAACCATTTTTAATACTATTAAATACAAACAGACCATATTCAGATCAAACAATAGCACTAGCAAATGACTTGTCGGATAAATATGAAACAAAAGTTATGCCAGTTAATTGCGAACAGCTAAAAAAGGATGATATCAACAATATTATGGTGAACATTTTGTCGGTATTTCCAGTTTCAGAAATTGATTTCTATATGCCAAAATGGGCGGAAATCCTACCAGATTCCCACTGGCTAAAAATAGACTTACTACAATCAATTAGGGATATATTAAATAAAATATCTTTAATGCAAGATGTTAAAAGTAATAACTTTGAATCTGATAGTGAATTTGTAGAGAAATTTAGTATAGATAGAATACATATGGAAAATGGAAAGGTAAGAGTTAACATTGCCTTTGATGATACATATTATTACAGAGTTCTAAGTGAACTAGTAGGGATGCCAATAGAAGATGAATATGATTTTGTTGCAACCTTAAAAGAATTAGCAGCCTAGGAGACGCAATACAACAAGTTAGAGGAAAGGGCTATGGGATTGTAAAGCCAAGACAAGATGAGGTTATAATAGCTGAGCCTGAAATAATGAAACATGGCAATAAATATGGGGTTAAACTAAGAGCAACCGCTCCATCAGTTCATTTAATAAAGGCAGATATAATAACAGAAATAGCTCCAATTGTTGGTACTAAGGAGCAAGCCGAAGGCCTTAGGGAGTATATTTTCGAAAGTACCAGGGAATCAGAAAACGGAATATGGGATGCAAATATTTATGGTAAAACTGTTGGAGAGTTAATTGATGAAGGCATAAGGTCAAAAGTAAATAGATTAAGTGACGATAGCCAGGTTAAGCTTCAAGAGACAATGCAAAAAATTATTAATGATAGTAATGGCGGTATTATCTGTATTATCATCTAATGGACATAAAGGAAGATGTGGATGTAGGCGATTATTAAACATTTTAGGAGAATAATGTTTAATAAAGTTTACATCCATATTTTTATTCTAAGGATATTTTGTTGTTAAGGTATTTTTGTTATAGAAATATTATGTTATAAAAATGTTTTAGTTCTAATAATATTTTGTGTTATAAAAACTTTTTGTTTTAAAATAGGTAAATCGTGGCAAGAATAGAGATATTAGAGGCGATTTTAGAAATTGGATAATAGATAGTTTTAGAGATATGAATCATAAGAAGTTTAAGAGGAATTATTAGTTGACTTTAATTAAAAGAATTGTTATACTTATGGAAGTTATTTAATAAGTTTGTAACAATTAGAGATATCAAGTTAATATTTCTAATTAAATTAAGATTGTGCTTTCATACAATTATTGGAGGAGCAGAAGAAATGCAAGGTAAGAATATTAAGAAGATTACTACATTTTGTTTAGCGGGGTCATTAGCATTTGCTTTGAACTTTAGCCAGGTTAATGCTAGTCCTTATGTAAGTGACCAAGCGGTAGCTGGAATTTCTAAAGTAATGACTGAATATTACCAAAGAGTATCTTTTGATGTAGAAGTAGACTTTTCAACTAATTATGAGAATTTAGGTATTGCTAATGTATCTGAATCCCTTAATATAAGAAAAGGACCAGGAGAAGACCAGAAGAAGGTTGGAACACTACCAAAAGATGCAGGAATGGAAATTATAGAAACAGTAGAAGATGGCTGGGCTAAGATAAGGTCAGGTAGAATCGAAGGATATGTAAAGGCATCATTTTTACTAACAGGAGAAGAAGCAGAGGAAAGAGCTAAGGAAGCAGCTACTTTAGTTGCAACAGTAAAAGATACGTCAACTCTTCGTGTTAGAGAATCAGATAACCTGATATCAGGAACCCTTGCTTTAGTTGCAGAAGGTGAAGAACTTGAAGTTGTTGAAGTCTTACCTGAATGGGTACAAGTTAAGATTGATCAAGACGATGGTTTTGTTTCTAGACAATATATTGACCTGTCATATGAACTTAAGAAAGCTGTTACTATAGAAGAAGTAGAAACTGGAGAAACAGGTAAGAGAGCACAGATGGTTTCATTTGCTAAGAAGTACCTTGGTGGTCGTTATGTTTGGGGCGGGACAAGCCTTTCTAGAGGAGTTGACTGTTCTGGTTTTACTCAAGCTATTTATAGAAACTTTGGAATGTCGCTACCTCGTGTTTCAAGAGCTCAAGCAACAAGCGGTACAAGTATCAAGTCTTCTAATGCACGACCAGGAGATTTATTCTTCTACGGAAAAGGCAAATATATTAACCACGTAGCAATGTATATAGGTAATGGTCAAGTTATCCATGCAAGTAACAAGAGATCAGG
>CAZOSE010000032.1:0-6526 GCA_964582385.1 uncultured Lachnospiraceae bacterium | reverse complement strand
TTATATAAGTGAAGCCGTCTAATATTAGACGGCTTCTTTTTAACGGTTTTTAATTTTGAATATTAAAAGTTCAATAATTCCCATATTATCACTGATGTAAAAAAGTTCTTCTCCCGATGTGCTCCAGCTTAAATAATTTATATAATCTGAAGACATGAAAATAATATTATTACTCTTTAATTCTTCACCATCAAAAAAAGCAATTCTTAATTCATTATTGCCAAATGAATTGGTTGTAATATATGCTAGCTTGCCATCCGAACTTAAATCATAAAGACTTACATCTGTATCTACAATCTCATTAGCAAGCTTATCCTTGATATTATATATTAAAAGCCCTTCATTATCATCAATACTTCCTTGAACTATAAGTTTATTATTATCTATTAGTTTAAAGCTTGTTATTTTGCCTTCTACATGACTAATTATTTCTTTTTTCTCAATATCAATTGAATAGATTCTACTAGTATAAAGTCCAAAGTCCACTTTGAAATAGATCATTGATTCATCAGGAGAAATTTGAAATTCCCAAGGATTTAAATAGATAAGAGGAAAAAAGTATTCTTCTTTAGCGCTTAAAGTTTGCATTGGACTTAGATAGCCAGAAGCCTCATATCGTTCATATATTATTTCGTTAATGTACATATCATTATTGAATCCTAGATATTTTTCCTTTTCAACAAACATTTTTGCCTTATATAATTCTTCTTCTAAAGAAAGATAAGGGTCTTTCTCTATTAGCTCCGTGTAGTCACTATATAGAACTTGTTCTATCTTATCTAAACTAATTAATCTCTGTCTTTTGTTGTTGTTAATATCCTCAATAATTAACATGTTATTATCTATTAATAATAACTGGTCACTCCTTGGAAACACCTTATATGCAGTGCCATTTAAGCTAGAGGTAATTGTTCTGCCACTTATATCTAGAATCTCGGTAAAACCACCATCTACCGAGCTATATATAAGCTTTTCATCTGCTGGTATAGCTACTTGATTAGGAAGATCATAAGCTAAATTTTCGATATCATATTGGCCGTCTCTGTCAATACTTACCTGATTAACAGAAGTAAATTCCTCTTTATCCTGATAATATTGGGTGATGGTAAGTAAAATAGAACTACTATTTATAAAACTAATATCCCTTAGGTCCCATACATTCCATGGGAGACTAATTCCAAGGATATCCTCAATTTGAATGTTTGACTCTATCTTACTATAGAAATCATCATGGAATAAGTCATTGTCTAATGTAAAGGTTTTAGGTTTTCTGCCATTATAGCTAACATTATTAATAAGTGTATAAAGAGAAATAGCAAGGCCAAAGATGATAATTATTAAGAAGAGATACTTTAAAAGATTGTGTTTATTACTTTTCATTTAAATTTCCTCCTAGACTTATATTAACTTCAGTGCCTTGATTAATTTGGCTTAGTATCTTAATTGTTCCACCGTGGATTTCTATTATGCTCTTAACTATATAGAGCCCTAGTCCGGTACTGCCATCCTTTTTTGAATTGTTATTAGAAGCTCTATAAAAAGGTTCAAACAAATTATCAATATCCTTTTCTGGAATCCCTATACCATTATCTTCAATTGTAACAAAGACAAGTGAATTCTTTGAGATGGCTGTTACTTTTATAGGTGAATTAGCCGGACTGTAATTAGTCTTGTTATATTTAGCCTCGCTACAGTTAGCTTGGCTATACTTTATAGAATTATCTATAAGGTTTGTAAATACTTTCTTTAATTGGTAGATATCCCCATTTATAATTAGGCCATCCTGGATATCATCGTCGATTGTAATCTTGTATTTGTCGGATTCTATTCTCATTTCATCACAGGTTTGACGAAGTAGGTTAGTAAGGTTTAAGGTCTGAAGATTTAGAACGTAGCTACTTGAATTTGCTTTTGAAAGATTGAGAATTTCAATAACAAGATTATTTAAACGCTTACCTTCTCTTATGATATAGTCAGTTCCCTTGTCAAAGAAAGCCTTGTCATTAAAACCATTTTCTTTAATTACTTGTGTATAACCTAGGATTGTAGTCAAAGGAGTTTTAAGTTCATGGGTTACATTGTCAAAAAACAACTTGCTTTGTTCCTGGGCTTCTTTAAGCCTGTCCCTGTCTTTTTTTATAACATCGATTTGGTCACTAACTGTATTAGCCATAACCTGAAACCTACAAGCAAGTTCACCTATTTCATCTTTTGATTTAATATCAATATCTATGTCATAATTACCTTTTGAAATCTCTTCTGAACTAACTATAAGACGCTTTATGGGTTTAACTAATTGTCTCGAAATAAAATAGGATATTATAAGCATAGCTAGAAGTATACTAGTTGAAAACAAGCCAATAATAACGATAAAATTCTTATTGTTCGTAAAGTGTTCGGTATAATCCTTGCTGTACCTCATTATTCCAATAATATTATCATCTATTTGAATTGGGAATGATAGGGTTGCAAATACGGCGTTTTGGCTAAAGTCGATAGTATAGGCAGTCTCCCCATTTGAAGCTAGAGAAAAATCCTTATCAGAAGATAAATGGCTTTCCTTTTCTATAGGATAGGGATAAATCTTTATATTGGCACTTTCTTGTAAACTTAAACTCCTAGATATTGTATCTGATTCTTTAGCCAGTGATGCAGAGTCAAATTCAAGATTGTTAACTAGAAAATACTGTTTCAAATAAAGTGCTTGATTTTGTCTGGCATAAATCATATCATCACTTATTATTTGATATGTATTTTGTTCATTGATGCTATATAAGACAGCAATAAGAGAGACCATTCCAATGAATATAAGGAGTAAAAAAGGTAATAATATTTTATATTGTATAGATTTATTCATAAGATTCTCCTTTAGCGCATTTTATATCCAATCCCATAAATAGTCTCTATGATTGAATTGCAATTGTTTTGTAAAAGCTTTTTACGTAGCCTTTGTATATGTATATCTACAGTACGGGTATCGCCAGCATATTCAAAATCCCAGACATTATCAAGAAGCTGTGCTCTAGAAAAAACAATACCCCGATTACTTACAAGAAACAAGAGAAGTTCAAACTCTTTGTTAGTTAATAAAACAGGAGAGTCTTGGTGGTAAACTTCCCTTTTTTGAGGAAGTATTCTTATGTTTTCTCCTAGCTTGATTTGCCTATTATTATCCTTGGTATTGGAATCCTGGGTAAGTTCAATCCGCCTAAAAATAGATTTGATTCTTGTTATAACTTCCCTAATATCAAAAGGCTTAGTTATATAATCATCAGCTCCAAGTTCTATACCAAGTATTTTATCAACAATATCTGATTTTGCAGTTAGCATAACTATAGGGGTGTTGTGTGTTTTAATGATTTCCTTGCAAACATCAAAACCATTTGTATCTGGAAGCATAAGATCTAGAATAATCATATCAGGATTAAATTCTTCTAGCAGTCTTATTCCATCCCCTCCATTATGGGCAGCTTTCGTTGTAAAGCCTTCTTTTTCTAAAGAATAGCATAACAATTCCGCAATTGATTCTTCATCTTCTATAATTAAAATTCTTTTACTAAACATAGGAATTTGCCTCCATTTGTATCATATTGTATCCAACTTTTTGTAAGCTTGGTTAACTTAATTTTAACACTAGTATCATTGAAAGCAAGAAAATTTACAATTGGATACAATTTTTTTACATAATAGATACAAGAGACGGAGATAGAGATACATTTGATGTGTATTATATGGGTATTGGCATAACTTTTGCTATGCAAAAGCTATGCCAAGCAAACCTTTGCAAGCATAATCTATTCTATCAAATTTTGTTCAGGAAAAGCTATACCTAGTAAAGGTTATGTCGGGGAGCAGTTGTTCGACAGTTTACGACAAAAACACTAATTGACAAACCATTTTGTGGAACATATAATAAAACCAAATATTAGGAATTACTAGGATGAAAAGTCTTTTAATATTTATGAATTATTCTTAGACAATAGGAGGTACTACTTTGAGAAAAAGAAGAAGACGAAGACCTGTTTTATTTCCCATGACTATATTAATTTTTTTGGGTGTATTGCTTGTGGTAATCATTCAAATTGGAGAGAAAAAGTATAAAACTCAGGCTGAAATTATTGATAAATCGCCATCTTCTACACAAGTTAAAGATGAATTCGAGACTGTGAATGAAGAAACTGTGAGTGAAGAAACTTCCAATCAGGAAACTACTAATAAGGAGACAGATAATGAGGAAACTACCAAGCCTTCTGCTGCCGTAGATACTAAACCACCTGTTATTACAGGAGCTAAAGACCAAATAGTCTTTGTTGGAGATAGTATATCTTATAGGCAAGGTGTTGTGGTTACAGATGATATTGATGAAGATGCACAATTAACCATTGATAATTCTAAAGTTAATCTTCAAAAGCCAGGAGAATACAAGGCGACTTACCAAGCTACTGATTCAAGTGGCAATAGCGCAACAGAAGAAGTAAATATTACAGTGAGAGAAAAGCTTCCTAACTCAGTAGATGAGGACGAGCTGTTTGAAATTGTTGATGGAATTCTTGATCAGATAATAGATACTTCCATGTCTAAAGAAGACAAGGCATGGACAATTTATCAGTGGGTAACAAATAATGTGTCCTATTATGGAAAAACCGATAAGTCAGACTGGATAACAGGGGCTTATGAAGGCTTTACAAAAGGTTCAGGAGATTGTTTTACTTACTTTGCAGTGGCCAAATCCCTTCTTACAAGAGCAGATATAGATAATATAGATATTACACGAGTAGGAGGAAGAACCAACCATTATTGGCATTTAGTTAATCTAGGTGAAGGATGGTATCACTATGATACAACACCACAGAAAGATTATTTACAGGTGTTTATGCTGACTGATGAGGAGGTCGAGGCTTATACCGCTAGATCTAATTATAATTACTATACATTTGATGAATCTCTGTACCCAGAAAGGGGTAAATAGGTCATAAAATGTATATATCAAATATATAATGACAAAACTTTAATCAAACTGAGGTGATATTATCAAAAAGAAACTAGGAATTCTAGGGGGTCTTGGCCCATTTGCAACCAATTACTTTTTTGAATTAATTCTAAATATGACACAGGTAAATGTTGAGCAAGACCATCTTGAAATAATCATTTATAATAAACCATCTATACCAGATAGGACAAGTTACATCTTAGATAAAAGTAATGATAATCCTATTTATGAACTGGTTGAAGGTGCAAAGGCACTAGAGAAAATGTCTGTAGATTATATAGCTATACCATGTATTACAGCACACTATTTCTATAATGAATTAAGATCCCACTTAAAGACACCAATAATACATGGACTTAAAGAAACAGCATTATATCTTAATGGATATGGTGCTAGTACTGTTGGAATAATGGCTACTAGGGGAACAATTATTAGTAACTTATTACAGGACAAATTAAAGGAATATGGTATTAAAACAGTAGTTCCTGGTTTGTTAGAACAAGAATATGTTAATCATATTATTTATGATCAAGTAAAAGCTAACAAACCTGTAGATATGGAGAAATTCAACTTGGTTGCAGACAATTTGAGAAATCAAGGAGCAGATATTATTATTTTAGGCTGCAGCGAATTATCAATGATAAAAAAAGATCATGACATAGGCGAAGATTTCATCGATACTATGGAAGTCTTAGCAAGAAGATGTATAGATTTATGCCATGGTAATCTAAAGGAAGATTATGAATTATTAATCAAGAAAGTAATTTAAAAACATAAAGAAGATTATGAATTGTATTTAAGAAAGTAATCTAAACATAAAAGCAACATCTTTAATGTAATAATTTAAAACTTGAGGTGACTTATGAATGATACTAGATTAACTAATGTACTAGAATACCTAGAAACTACAGCTAAAAAGCTACCCAACAAAATAGCTTTTGTAAATGATAATGAAGCTATTAGTTTTTCTAAAACTTACAATTATGCAAGGTCAATTGGAACATATTTATCGAAGCAAGGCCTATATAATGAGCCAGTTGTAGTCTTTATGGGTAAGAAACCAAGAACCATTGTATCCTTCTTAGGAGTGGTCTACAGTGGCAATTACTATGTACCAATTGATGATGAAATGCCAAAGCACCGTATTGAGTTAATTCTTGCTAATTTAAATCCAAAAGTAATGATTTGTGACGAAGATACTATAGAATTAGCCAAGGAATATGGTTATGAACAAAGTATTTATCTATATGATGACATGATAGCTTATGTTTCTGATACATCACTACTTAGCCATATTAGAAGAAAGGCTATTGACACTGATCCTATATATATTGTATTTACTTCAGGTTCAACAGGAATACCAAAAGGAGTAGTTGCCTGTCATAGATCTGTAATAGACTTTATAGAGAATTTATCTAGTGTTTTAGCTTTTAAAGAAAACACAATATTTGGCCAGCAAGTACCCTTATATGTAGATGCTTGTCTAAAAGAAATATATTCAACTCTTAAATTTGGGGCAAGTAATGTTTTAATTCC
>CAZOSE010000031.1:3373-15133 GCA_964582385.1 uncultured Lachnospiraceae bacterium | reverse complement strand
AGAATCGCACAGTTATAACCCTTTCTATTCGTTGTAACAGCAAGCATTGAAGTTACTAGGGACTTACCAACCCCTCCTTTACCACTTACAATACCTATTACTTTTTTCACATTACTCATTTCGTGTAGTTTCTCGGTAAAGTCAGTTTGTGGTTTTTCCCTATCCCCACATTCCTCTGCACAACTACTACAGCTTTGATTACAATTTTCACTCATTATTTTGGACTCCTTTGTTATTTAATTGTTGTTTGCTTATATTCTCATTTTAGTGTTTTCAGTAAGTATAACACCACTACTTCTTTACTTAAAAACTTAAATTAGCTAATTAAAATACTATCAATCAATTCAAGATCTTCCGTACTAATAGCATCACTCTTGATTGCCTGTATATTATCTTCAACTTGCTCTAGTTTACTAGCACCTAAGATAACAGATGTTAAATTGCCAGTTTGTATCGCCCATATTAAAGCCATGTGTGCTAAACTTTGTCCTCTAGAACTTGCTACCTCATTCAGCTTACTAATCTTAGTTATCAAATCTTCAGTAATGAATTCCTTACTCAAAAACACACTTTCTCCTGCTGCTCTTGAATCTTTAGGTATGCCATGAATATATTTATCTGTTAATAAACCTTGTGCAAGGGAAGAAAATGAAATTGATCCCATACCCTCTTCTTTTATAACATCCTTTAAGTTTTTATTTTGTCTGTTTAACATAGAATAATTATGTTGATGGATTAAACAATTCGATCCCATATCTTTTAATATCCTTGAAGCTTTCTTTAGTTGGCTAGGATTATAGTTTGATAACCCTATATATAAAGCCTTACCTTGTCTAACCAAACTTACTAAGGCTTCCATTGTTTCTTCTAAAGGTGTTTCTAAGTCGGGTCTGTGATGATAGTAAATATCTACATAGTCTAGCTTCATTCTTCTTAGGCTTTGATCTAGTGATGATACAATATACTTCTTTGAACCACCATCTCCATATGGTCCAGGCCACATTTCATAGCCAGCCTTAGTGGATATAATAAGCTCATCACGATATCCATGTAAATCTTTTTTAAGAATTCTCCCAAACATCTCCTCTGCACTTCCTGGAGGCGGACCGTAATTGTTTGCTAGGTCAAAATGTGTAATTCCTAGATCAAAACTTCCAAGTACTATTTTGCTGGTGTTTTCGTAACTACTATTATCACCGAAACTATGCCAAAGACCTACTGACATGGCCGGTAATTTAAGTCCACTAGAACCGCACCTACGGTAATCCATGTTGGAGTATCTATTAGTATTTGCTATATAAGTCATTTGTAATTCTCCTTTTCTCTCTGATATAAGTTAGTTAACCTCGATACCAGGTAATTTTCCTTTTATAATCTTGCTTATTTACAATTATAGCAAATTATTTAATAAATGAATAGTTTTAACTCTTTATTTTATTCTTATTGGTTGCAGTGAATGAGGCAACACAAAAGACCGTGGGTTTTGGTGGGAAGATCATTGCAATGAGTGATTCCAATGATTTTATCAATGACTTCATAGAATTAATTTGTATACTACTAAATATAGCAAGAAAGTTTGAAAGTAAAGTATTTAAAACATATAAAAAACACACCCCAAATCCTATCACACAAAGTATGTGATAAAATGTGAGGTGTAACTTGTATTGTTGCTCTTTCGATTTTATAAACACTGTAAGTTCATCTAGTCTACTTTTTAAGAAGTGTGTCCACGGAGACTTTTATTTTATAGCAAGTTATATATTACATCCGCTACCGCACTCTCGTCATTACTTACAGTTATCTTGTCTGCAATCATTTTAAGCTCATCTAATGCATTAGCTGTTGCAATCCCAACATCTGCATCCTTAATAAGCTCCATATCATTATAGTAATCGCCTATGGCATATATTTTAAAGTCACCATCTATATGTTCACGTAACTTTTGTATCATACTTCCCTTTGATACACCACGTGGAAGAAGCTCAAAGTATGTATCCTGAGAATACACTCCCTTTACATCTTCACCTAACTGGTAGTCATCAATTAATGCTTCTAGACTTTTTAAATCATCTACACTTCCACTAAACAACATTTTTATCCAAGGCTTATCAATTGTATCATCTACAGAAGCAAAAACATTGGGCTGGTGATCTTCTACTACTTCTTTATCTGCTAACACTTCCTCTGATACAATATAGCACATATCATCACTATATATATGAAGAGTAATATTAGGAAGATCTGTAATACATCTTCTAACACACTCAAGGAGTTTCTCCTTAGGTAATTCATTAACTTCAAGTACTTCCTCTAATTCAAAGTCATACAACATTCCTCCATTAAACAATATACATGGAATATTGATTGGTACACCCTCTAAGAATTGTATTCCATTCATGTGTGTTCTACCAGTGGCAACACCGAACTTTCCTTGATGTTTAACAAAATATTCTATTGCCTCTTTATTTCTTTCTGATACAATCCCCCATGAATCTATTAAAGTTCCATCCATATCACTAAGTAATATGATATTGCTGAAATCCTTTTTCATATATATCCTTTCTGTCTACTCATAGTGCCTGTCCCTAAACATTTAGTGTCGGGAAAATAAATGGTCAAATCATAATAATAGCTTCTCTAGGTCTTTAGCTAATAAGGGTTTACTAAGGTAAAATCCTTGAGCCATGTCACAATCTAATTCTTTTATGTAATCTAACTCTTCTTTTGTTTCGACACCCTCTGCAACTACAATTTTATTAAACTTATGGGCATAAGAAATAAAACCCCTAATCATCTCTCTTACTTCTATTCTATCAAGTCTTTCAATAAAATACTTATCAATTTTTAATATGTCAAAAGGTATCTCCATAATGGATGATAAGGAATTATATCCTGTTCCAAAATCATCTACAGCCACCTTATATCCTAAACTTCTTAGGTACAAAAGAGTGGAGTTTAATCTTTCTCCTTCTTGGCAAAGTACCCTTTCAGTTAGTTCTATCTCTAAAGTTGTTCCCTCTAGTTTGCAACTTTCAATCAATTCCTCAGCCCTCTTTATAAAGTCAACTTCAAGAAGTTCAACCGCGGTTACATTAAAGGCATAAGATATTGCAATATTCATACTTTCCCACTGGGCAATCTGATTAAAGGTATTTTCCAAAACATAATTTGATATTTCTTTTATTAAACCAATTTTTTCTGCAATCTCTATAAATACATCGGGACCAACAGGTTTTCTATCTCCCCTATCCCATCTTGAAAGTATTTCAACACCTGCAATTGTGTTATCCTTCAAATTAATTTTAGGTTGGTATACTAAATATAGTTCATTATTCTTTACTGCATCCAGTAAAGAAGTGGAAATTTCGTAAGTTGCTTTTAACTCTTTTTCAATTATATCATTATAGTAATAGATACCATACTCTTGTTCATCTGCTTGTTCATATGCAATTCTTGCTTTGGCTAGTAGTTTAGATGGACTATCATTACCTCCGTAATAATCATAAACTCCAACTTTCAAAACTAGTCTAACCTCAAAGTCATCAATTTTAAATGAACTTGAATATTTATCTATCAGTTTTTCTATGAACTTAAGGTAATTGTTTTTTGAATATGTAATTAAGATAAATTCGTCATCATTATATGAGTATAAATTATTATCTTCATAACCTTGCATCAACTCCATAACAAGCTGGTTCACTAGGTTCTGAATAAGGTCAGTGTCAACATATTTTCCAACACTATCAAAATTCTCTAATTTTATAGAAAGTATGGTGAATTCCTGACCATCGTCTATCATCTTCTTGATGTCCATCAAGAGCATGTTCCTGTTATACAAGCCTGTAAATGGATTTGTCAAATCCTTTTCCCGCATTCTCTCATATAACTTATCAATCTCAGAAAAAACATATCCTATAAATCCACCTACAAGAACATAAACAATTATTCTTAAAATCCAATTGCCGGGCGTTTGCATTATCCCATACTGGACACTAAGTGGCATAAAAGGTCCTGCAATTATACCTGAAATTAAGCCAGTTAATACCCCACCCTTTGTTCGCCAAAAATAAGTAGAAAGAACAATAGGAATATGAAACAACTGGCCTAAAGATGTACGGCTACCACCTGTTTTAAACATAATGTACACTATAAGTATTATTAAAACTCCAATTAGCAGTACTTTGTATCTATTAGGCCATTTCAAAATACTACTAGACATCCTAGTTTCATCTCTCATATAGATTATAGTCCCTTTCTTCTAATATTCCAACATACTCTTAATTATACCTTATATTAGGACTATATCAACAAAACTCTAGAAATTTAGACATTATTTTTGAACTTGACAAGCAACCTCTATTACAACTCCTCTATGTATTCCACTCCTCCTGAACTGCTAAGCATACTTATAATTATCTCATTAGATAACCTTTTAGGATTGTCTAGGGTCATAATCAATGCAACATGCTCTTCTCCAGGAATCTGCCCCTTATTAAGGGACATATCTTTTACATCCAAGTTATTCCTGTGTAAAAACGCTAAAAAACTTGAAATATGAGAAATGTTACTAAACTCAACATATATATCAATTAGCAAACCTTTTTTTCTAATCTTATCATCTAAGGTATGCAATACTGTATTAGCTGAAAATATGGCAATTCCACCAACTATGGCACCAACATAAAAACCTATCCCTATGGCAAGGCCTAAACAAGCCACTGCCCATAATCCAGCAGCTGTTGTTAACCCTTTAATTTGATTTCTTTTTGTTACCATGATGGTTCCTGCACCCAAAAAACCTATCCCACTTACAACTTGTGCTCCTAGTCTCGTTGGGTCAGATGCTCCAAAGTTTTGATAGACATATTGATTTGTAGACATAACCAAAGTCGCACCAACACAAACTAACATATAGGTTCTAAATCCAGCTGGCCTATTCTTAATACCTCTTTCAAACCCTAAAGAACCTCCTAAAATCATCGCCAAAACAACCCTTACAATAATTGATACAGTATTAATTTCCCTTAAATAAGTAACAACTGTTTCATAATCTATACTCATAGCTAACACTACCATATTTATAGAATTGCAAATAATTAGATAAAAAAGTCCCTTCCTACTAGCCTGAACTTCATTCAGTTTTATTAATGCAATATTTACAAACCGGTAATTACTCACCCCTTTACTCTTATCTTTTATTGCGTTTTTGCAAAACCATAATCTTTTTTATTTTTATAACCTTATAATTATAGGGTCAAAAGTCCCCACAATACGTCTTTTGTGAATATATGTGTCTACGTACACTTGTATACATATATTCACCCAGTACATAGATTGGACTTTTGACCCTCACTAATCCTTAATACACTCTAGCAACATTAAATCCCTTAGATCTTATTAAGTCTTCGTTATCTCCTTCTAAATGTATACAATATATCCCGTCTCTTTTATCTGCAGGTATTACCTCCATCAAATCCCCTATAAACATATGGCTAGGATTTTCAGAGTAGGAAATAGCAGTGTCTTGATATAGCTCATTTATATTACCATCTAAATAGCTCTTAAGTATATTCTTTGGAATACTATTAGAGTCACCACTATAATATACCTTTTTATCTTTGCTTGTTATTACGTATCCAAAGCTTCTCATATCACTTACATGTTCTACTTCTACAGCCTCTGCTTTTGCTTCCTTAACTGTTTTAGGTAATTCATTCATATAGAAGTAATTCATTTTGTCAATTCCCGATAAAGAAAGGAAGTCTACTATTGTATCAACTGGATGAATAACATGAATCTTTTTCTCCAAAACATAATAAGTGTATGAAATCAAAGAAGCTAGACTTCCTACATGATCTGCATGTAAATGTGTAATTAAAACATATATATTCTTACTATTTATAAGCTCCTTCATATCCCAAATGGAGCCAAAAACACTTTCTCCACAATCTAATAAAAACAAATCATCTTCTATAGTAAAATATGCATTTGTATTTTTAAATCTAGGGTTAAACGCTGATCCTATCCCTGTGAATTTTAGTTCCATAGGCTTTCCTCCATATTAATTCTTGTTGACTCATCATCCCTTGCAAATTGCTCACCCGGCTAAAATTATCCTTTAATTCCTGCCCCAACAAAACTATTCATAAATTGTTTCTGGGTAAAGAAGAAGGCAATTAAAAGTGGAATTATTATAATAAATGTAGCTGCTGTAACATTGGCCCACTGCATATTAGCTTCTTTTGACTTTGCAAAAATAGCTAGTCCTACTGTTAATGTCCTATTGCTAGGGGAATTCGTTACAATTAGAGGCCATAGATAATTATTCCAGTGATAACTTACAGATATTACTGAAAATGAAAGGTAAGCTGGCCTTGCATTTGGCATATAAACTTTCCAAATAATTTGCCATAAGTTTGCACCATCAATAAGAGCAGCCTCAGATAAAGCTTTTGGAATTGATTTGAAAGTTTGTCTAAGTAAAAAGATAGCCATAGCACTTCCTAAGAAAGGAAGCATAATCCCTATTTTACTGTCTGTAAAACCAAGCTCAGCTAAGGTCATGAAATTAGGTGTAATCAAAACATCATTAGGAATTATAATCTGCATAAATATTATTATAAATACTAAAGTCTTCCCCTTAAACTCCATAACTGCCAATGCATATGCAGCCATAGTTGATGTGAAAAACTGAATCGCAAAGGTAAGTACTACTATAGTAAGTGTATTAATATAATATTGTCCGAAAGGAACTGCGTTCCAAACATACTTAATATTATCTAAAGTAAACCTTGTATTAGGTAAAAATGACATCACATATGAAGGCTCTGAAAAGGCAGTACCAACTAACCAAATAAAGGGAACCAGCCAAACTAGCCCAATTATTACTGATAATAACGTCACAAATATACTCTTAAAATTCTTCATGCTTTTCATCCCCTCCCTAATTATAGAATACTTTCTTATCTTGATTTAAAAATCTTGGTAGTGAAAATACCAATAAGATTATAAGCATTATTACTGTTAACGTTGATGAAACTCCGTAGTTAAAGTTTGTAAATCCTTGTTGGTATATATAATACAGCAACATTGTACTTGAATTATTAGGTCCACCTTCTGTCATAATTACAACATGGTCCACAAGTTTAAATGTATTTGTAAGTGCTACTGTAGAAACAAATAACATAGTTGGCCCTAGTAATGGCAAGGTTATTTTTCTAAATGTAGTCCAGTAATTTGCACCATCTATTTGAGCTGCTTCCATTACTTCCTCGGAAATACTTTGTAAACCAGATAGGAAAAACACCATAAGAAAGCCTGCTTCTTTCCACACATACATTACTGACATTGCAGGTAAAACCCTACTTGTACTAGAAAGTACATTCATAGGTTCAAGACCAAATGTAATAAGTAACTGATCAAATAGACCATTTTTGGCCATGTATATAAAAAGCCATATACTCGCTACCGCTATCATGGGCATAATAGCAGGATAGAAAAACGAAGTTCTTAAAAACCCAATATGTTTACCCTTTCTATTTACTAGTAGGGCAAGTCCCAAGCCAATTATCATACTTGGAATAACTGTCATCAAACCAAAAACAAAGGTGTTTCTCATTACTTTCCAAAAAAGAGCAGTTTTAAAAAGTCTAAGATAATTTTCAATCCCATTAAATACAGGGGCCTCCATACCAAAGGAGTAATTAGTGAAACTTAAATATAAACTTCTTAAAATAGGGTAAACAGTAAATATCAACATAATTATTATGGCAGGAGCAATCAAACCCCATGCTTGAAAATTCTCTTTAATTACTCTTTTTTTACTGTTTTTACTCATTGTTTTCATTTTTACCTCCAACCTCCTTTAAACAAATAGGTTGTTGCAAATCTATGGCTTATAAGAATAGCATAATCTTAAAATTACAAGCTATAACAATTTGCAACAACCCAAAAAGGCTCTATAAAATTATTAGACCATCTTTTATTTAATTATTGATATTGTTCTAAAATTGCATTAGCTTCTTCTTGTGCATTGTTAAGTGCCTCTTCTGCTGTAGCATCGCCCACTATAGCTGATTGGATATTATCATTTAAGATTCTCCAAATCTCAGCAGCATTATAGGTTGTTAACTCTGGTTTAGCGTATGGTAATTGTTCGTAAGCAACAGATGCTTGTGGAACTTCTGCATAATAGTCTTTTAAAATATCAGTTTCAAAACTTGATTCTCTTGTAGCAACATATCCTGTATCAATACTCCACTGTGCAGCTCTTTCTGTATCTGTAGCAAACTTGATAAATTCCCATGCAGCCTGTACACGTTCCTCTGAAATTCCAGATGAAATATAGAAGTTACCTCCGCCTGTAGGTGCTGCAACTC
Source organism: uncultured Lachnospiraceae bacterium (assembly GCA_964582385.1). GTDB lineage: Bacteria > Bacillota > Clostridia > Lachnospirales > Lachnospiraceae > JAAYRG01. The sequence goes on along the minus strand of CAZOSE010000031.1, from coordinate 6,755 downwards.
TCTCGCTACCTGGTAAGAATGCAGTTCCAAATTCAAAGCTTGCATTTTCATTAATGTTTGCCATATTACCTGTAGTATGATAAATCATAGCTACTTCACCAGCTAAAAACTGAGTTGGAAGGTCTGTCCACTGAACAATTCCTTCTGCCATGATGTCATGTTTGTTTTGTAAATCAATCCAAAATTGTAATGCTTCTATGTTCTCAGGAGTATTAAAATAAACCATCTTTCCATCTTCAGACATTAAATTCTTACCATCTGAGCTGTTTTGTAGGGCAAATCCTGTGAAAGCCCATTGAGCTGAACCTGAGTTTAGAGCAAGACCTACACCTTCACGGTTATCATTAGTTAACAGCTTACCATATTCAACTAATTCATCCCATGTTGTAGGTGGTTTCTCTGGATCTAGACCAACTTCTGCAAAAGCTTCTTTATTATAGTAAAGAACCATTGTACTTCTTTGGAATGGAATTGAGTAAGTTTTACCGTCTACATATGAATCTTCCATAAAACCATCTAGGAAATCATCTATATAAGCTTGTCCTTCATCTCCATCTGCAGCAATTAAGTCATCTAAAGGCATAGCCATGTTAGTAGATGCCATAGTAAATCTTTGAGTAGCTAGACTGATAAATACGTCTGGTGGTGTACCACCTGTAATAGCAGTTTGTATCTTGGTTACAGTATCATCATAATTACCAGTATAAATTGGTTCTACTATGATATTTGGGTTTTTTTCATTGAAATCAGCACAAATCTCATCAATTAATGCTGCTGCTGAACCTCCTACATTAACAGGATAAAAGAATGTTAACTTTAGTGGCTCACTACTATCTCCTGATTCTTGGTTTGTACTTTGACCAGGGCCTTCCTTGTCTGTACCGTCATTGTTGTCTCCCGAACAAGCCGTTACTAGACCTACAACTAATACGAGTGTAAATATTAAAGCAATTATTTTTTTCATTGACTTACCTCCTTGGATGTAATGTATAATACCAGTAGTTATATTTGGTAAAATCCACTAACAAAATTAGTGTTTTTATATATTTACCGCTTCAATTAAATAATAACACCCAAATTGAAACGTGTCAATATTTGTTTTAGAGTTTTTTATATCTTTTTATAAATTTATACTAGTTCTACACTTTAATAACCTAATCTTCATTGTAACTATCATACAAACATATATTTTTGTTAGATATTTATGATTGAAACGTTTTAATCTTTAATTCTTAACCATAATATGTTATAATCACAATAAATAAACTTGACAGGAGGGAATCATACCATGCCCACCATTAAAGATATTGCTAAACTAGCAGGGGTTTCACTAGGAACTGTATCCAACGTACTTAATAACAAGGGAAATGTTAGTAGTAAAAAAATTAAGCAAGTACTTGATGCAGCAAACACCCTTGGATATATACCTAATACAAGAGCTAAAATTCTGCGTGCAGGTAAAACTAATATATTAGCTGTTATTATGCCCAATATTAGTTCTAAACATTACGTTAATTTTTATTTAAGCTTTAAACATTATGCAGAAAGCCATGGCTATAATGTTAGAGTTTACTTTACCAACGATAGACCAGAAACAGAACTTTCCATAATTTCTAAAGTAAAATCAATAATGACAGAAGGTATTGTTGTAATATCTTGTCTTACAGATACTAACAGTGCTTACAAAGACCTAAACAACTATCAGGATTCAAACATTATCTTTATAGAGAGAAAACTTGATAATCATGATAATTTTATAGGATTTGATTATAGCGAAGCTGGCGCATCCTTAGCCCAACAGGCAAAACTTCATAATTATAAGAATATTGGACTAGTAACAGGCAACTTAAAGTTTTCCCATGAGTCTGATTTTTACAATAGTTTTACTGATATTATGAACAATTCAAAGTGCAATATACGTCACATCCAAACGGACCAGTATCGTAAGAATCAAAATATTATGCAAATGCTTAACTTTGCTCCCCTTGAAGCTATCTTCATATCCAACTACTCCTTCGCTGAAAACGTAAAAGATATCTTCAAAAACTTCTATAGTTCAAATAACTTAAATATTTACACCGTTTCTCCTCTTTTTACAATGCCAGAAAGTGATTTTTACAAATTCGAATTAAACTATAGACTTTTAGGTAATACAGCTGCGGAATCTTTGATAAGCATTATAGATAAAAAGTCTGACACATTTTCTAAGATTCTAGATAGTAATGGACACCGGAATTGGTTATCTAATATTAATCTTAATAACAAGACAGACCATCTTAATGTTTTAACATTAGATAGTCCGGAAGCCTACACAATGAAGAATTTGTCTAGGATATACACTCAAAAAACAGGAATAAAGATTAACACTACAGTTTACTCTTATGATGAAATGTATGATGCATTTATGAATATGGAAAATGATAGTGTATTTGATGTAATAAGGTTAGACGTAACCTGGTTGTCTTGGTTTGCCGAGAAAATATTAATGCCAATTGAAGATATTGATCCTAATATCTACGCACATTTTGACAATCTAATAGATGGACTTGCAAAGCCCTATTCCATAGTAAACAATAAAGTTTACGCTCTACCTTCTACTCCAAGTATGCAATTGTTATACTATAGGGAAGATTTGTTTAGTGATTCCATTTTAAAGCGAGTTTACTTTGAAAAATACAAGAAAGAACTGCTTCCACCAAGAACCTTTGAAGACTTCAATCAAATTGCCCAGTTTTTCACTAAAGCCTATAACCCTTCATCACCTGTTAATTATGGGGCCACTATAACCCTTGGAAGTACTGGAGTTGCAGGTTCGGAATTCTTAGCTAGATACTTTAGTTATAACAAGAATTTGTTTGATGATAATGGAAAAGTAAAATTAAATGGTGAAGTAGGTTTGAAATCCCTAGAACAATTAATAGAAATCAAAAAATACTCAAGTAGGGAATATAACACTTGGTGGACAAACACCGCAGAATCTTTTGCTAAGTCAGATGTTGCTATGAGTATCTTATATAGTAACTATGCTTCTGATTTATTAAAAGACACCTCTAATGTAGTAAGTAATATTGGATACTGCCTTGTACCTGGAGACAACCCTGTTATAGGTGGTGGTTCCTTAGGCATTTCTAAACACTCTAAACACCCTAAGGATGCCTTACAGTTTATCAAATGGATCTGTAGCGAACCTATTTCATCTGCATCTACCTTATTTGGTAGTGTGTCAGCTTGTAAGGGAACATATGATAATTATGAAATTGTAGATACCTTCCCTTGGCTAAACCTAGTAAAGGATAGCTTTACACTCTCTAATGGGAAAAGGTTACCAGATTATACTCCTTTACCCTTTGACGAAAGAAGGTTTTTAAGCATAATAGGAATG
>CAZOSE010000031.1:0-3363 GCA_964582385.1 uncultured Lachnospiraceae bacterium | reverse complement strand
GTTAAGAATTCTTATAGCAGTGCTATGAATCCTAAGGAAGCTCTTAATATCGCTCAGGAGATGTTTGAGAAGGAGTTTGGAGATTTATATTAGTTATCGGTAGATAAAAGTGGGGATGCTTCCTTTAACATATATGTTAAAAGGAAGCATCCCCACAACAATTTTACCAATTCAAAAACTTATTTTATCCAATAGGTTTGAAATTAAATGTAAACTCAAATTCTTTCTCATTTAATCTATACTTTTCCAATAACTCAGGTCCACAGCTGTTGGAACCTAATCCACTTACCTTATAATCAATTCTAACTGTTGTCTTGCCACTTTTCTTAAGTTCATGTTCATGGCTAGCAGCTGTTAATTCTTCTGATGTATAATGAGATGTATTACATTCAAAAGTATTACTAGAAGTAAATTCAAGGCCAATTCCATCACAATCATGTATTGCTAAATACTTAACCTTAGTGTGGTTTCCATGTTCTTGAGGATGTACATATGGCACATATTCATCAGATACTGTTGATTTGTAATAACCTACTTTAACATGGTGATTTAAGTCTAGGTAATTTTCATGAGGTCCTTTACCAAAGTACTCAATATTCTCCATGGAATCTGCCAGTGTAAATTCAAAACCAAACCTTGGTAGCCATACAGCTTTTTTATTAACCTTTACCTGGGTATTTACATTAACTACACCAAGACCGTTAATTGTATAAAGGGTTTTGTATTTTGCAAATGGAGCTCGTGCAACACCTGAAAGCCCTCCATTTATTTCAACCACTACTCCATCTTTAGTTTCCTTCCATGAAAAGTCGTAACATTTATGAAAAAGACGGTTATAATTCCAACCACTTATATTGTCCTCAAATAAGCCCCATGAATACTTTACTTTTCTATCATTATCAGTTGGTGCCCTCCATACAGTCAGTTCTGTATCACCTTCAAGGAATTCTTTATTATTTTCTTTTATATTAGTTAACTTGCCTTTTTCTTTATGAAACACATATTGTATATTGTTTTCGCAGGAAATAATTAATTCATTGTTTAATTCTTCTATCCTTAAAGAATTTGACTCACCATCACTAGTAATGGAATCTTTGGCTACTGGGACATCGGTAACTTCAAGCTGTATCATAGCTGTTTCATAGCCTGCTTCTGCCCATGGGCTATCCTTTCTAGTATATAAATGTAAATCCAAATAAGCTCCTAGCTTACAATTTTCTGGAAGATTATAGTCCAGAATAATTTCTTTCTTTACATGGGGTTTGATATCTATAATCTCTTCTCTAGCCCATATAACCTTACCATCAACTACTAGTTGCCAGCTTAGAGTAAACTCATCTAAGTTAGTAAAGTCATGTAAGTTTGTTATCTTAACTTTACCACTTTTGCCATCAACAAGTTCTGCTCTAATATATTGGTATACAGCTTTAGCCTCAAGAGAACCGGCTTTTAAGCTCCTATCTGCAAACACAAGTCCATCTGCACAGAAGTTACCATCATCAGTTAACTCACCAAAATCTCCACCATAATAGTATTTACCATCACGCTCAATTACATGATCAGCCCATTCCCAGATACAACCACCAATTAATCTTGGATGACGATAAATCACTTCCCAATAATCATGTAAGTCTCCAGGACCATTTCCCATTGCATGAGAATATTCACATAAGAAAAACGGACGTTTAAGTTCTTTTCTTCCGATTTCATCTAGCTTTTCAACTGGTACGTACATATAACTTAATACATCAAATATCTCTGGTGTTCCTACCATATTAGCTCTTTCATAGTGTACATAACGCATAGTATCTCGTTCTTTTAACCACTCTGCTGCTGTATCAAAATGTTCTCCGTATCCACATTCGTTTCCTAAGGACCACATTATAATACTAGGATGATTCTTATCACGCTCATACATTTTTGTTATTCTTTCTAATACTGCTTCTTTCCAATCTGGATGATCGGTTAGCCATTCCTTATTATACGCCTCATATTTCCATCCTGTATTAAGAGTTACATACCCATGAGTTTCAAGATCTGCCTCATCAACTACATAAAACCCAAGTTCATCACACAATTTTAAAACATATGAAGATGGTGGATAATGTGACATTCTTATTGTATTAATATTTAATTTCTTCATTAGAAGTAAGTCTTTACGTATATCTTCCTCACTCATAGTATGGCCAGTTCTAGGATGAGTGTCATGACGATTAACACCTTTTAATTTTACAGAAACACCATTAATTAACAACTCCCCTTCTTCGGAAGTTTCTATTTTTCTAAATCCAACCTTAAATGGAATATATTCATCATCCATTTGAATAATAAGTGTATAAAGATTTGGAGTTTCTGCATTCCAAAGTTTTGGTGAGTCTAATTTGAATTCAAAGCTAGTATTTTCTATTTTTGTTTTGCCAACTACTTCACCTTCAGCATATAGGACAGCCAAAATCTCACTATCTCCCCTGTTATCACTAAATAATATTTGTCCTTTTAGTGATTTTAAGTCGGTTTTTATATCCACATCCCTAATATGCGTCTTATTCCTTGCCAATAAGTAGACACTTCTAAAAATCCCTGAATGACGGAAAAAGTCCTGGTCTTCAAGATAGGAACCATCACACCATTTTAATACTTTTACAACAATTTCATTCTTGCCTTCCTTTAAATATGGTGAAATATTAAATTCTGATGGCATCCGACTTACTTGGCTATATCCAACTTCATTACCATTGATATATAGATAGAAACAAGAGTTTACTCCTTCAAAAACAATATGTGTATCTTTATTTTTCCAATCTTTATTAATCGTGAAATATCTTCTATATACACCACAAGGATTTTCATCAGGAACATAAGGCGGATCAACAGGATATGGATAGTTTACGTTTGTATAATAAGGTTCTTCAAATCCATGCATTTGCCAATTTGATGGAACAGGTATAGAATCCCACTGGGTAATTACATCTGGAACATTATAATAGGTATCATATAGATTAAAATCCCATGTACCATCTAAGGATTCATAATAATTAGAATTTTCTTTTTTATCAGTAAGAGCATTTGTCAATTCTTCATAAGGAATATAATAAGCTCTTTCTTTTTCTCTCCCTCTTTGTAGAAACTTGGGATTTTGCCAATCTTTTTTATCCATTCTTTACCTCCACAATCATTTGAAAACATTATCATAAGCTATATGTCGTTACTTTGCAATAACTTTAAATATATCAGAATTATTATTAGTTGTAGTTGCAGTTTTAATAACATTACAAATAGCAACGATAAGAATAATCCAATAACCTGCATGTTTAACTATTTCTAAGAACATATTTCCAGCTACATCTATTTTTGACATATCAG
>CAZOSE010000030.1:0-15153 GCA_964582385.1 uncultured Lachnospiraceae bacterium | reverse complement strand
TCTAAAGAAGAATGTGAAAATACTTACTATATACAGACACTTAAAGACCTGGATTTAGAAAAACTCCAATCTTATTGTAATGTAGGTATTACAGCAGGGGCATCCACCCCAAATAATATTATCAAGGAGGTTCATACTGCATGTCAGAGAAGAGTTTTGAACAAATGTTGGAGGAATCATTAAAAACGATACACAATGGTGAGATCGTAGAAGGAACAGTAATAGGGGTTAAAGAAGACGAGATCGTATTAAATATAGGATATAAATCTGATGGAATTATAACTCGTAACGAATACACTAATACGCCTAACGTAGATCTTCGTGAAGAAGTTAAAGAAGGCGATAGTATGGAAGCTAAGGTATTAAAGGTTAACGATGGTGAAGGACAAGTTTTACTATCCTATAAGAGATTAGCAGCTGATAAGACTAACAGAAGATTAGAGGAAGCGTTTAAAAACCAAGAAGTTCTTGAAGCAGAAGTTGCTGCAGTTCTTAAAGGTGGCTTAAGTGTTGTAATCGATGAGGTAAGAGTATTTATACCTGCAAGTCTAATTTCAGACCACTATGTAAGAAATCTTGACCAATACAAAGGTCAAATGATAAAGTTTGTTATAACAGAATTCAACCCAAGAAGAAGAAGAATAATTGGTAATCGTAAGATGCTTGTTGAAACCAAGAAAGAAGCGTTGAAAGAAGAATTATTCGAAAAGATTGAAGTTGGAATGCGTGTTAAAGGAACAGTTAAGAATATTGTTAACTTTGGTGCATTCGTAGATCTTGGTGGAGCTGATGGACTTCTTCACATTTCCGAAATGTCTTGGGGAAGAGTTGATGATCCAAACGAAATCTGTAAAGTTGGCGAAGAAATTGAAGTTCTTGTTAAAGAAATTAGCGGGGACAGAATTGCACTTAGCTTAAAATTCAACGATGCTAACCCATGGTTAGATGCAGAAGAAAAATATAGCCCAGGAACTATAGTTACAGGTAATGTAGCTAGAATGACTGATTTTGGTGCATTCGTAGAATTAGAACCTGGTGTAGACTCACTACTACATGTTTCCCAAATTTCAAAAGAACATGTTGAAAAGCCTGCAGATGTTTTATCAATTGGAGAAAAGATTACTGCTAAAGTTGTTGACCTAAACGTTGACACTCAAAAAATCAGCCTAAGCATAAAAGCTATGGATGATATTGAAGTAACAGCAGCTGAATTTGATGATGAAGAAGACTATGTTGAAGAAGACTTTGTAGAAGAAGATTTAGTAGACGAAGCTGACGAAGACATCACAGAAGCAGAAGAAGTTACTGAAGAAGAATAAGACTATTTTTAGATTAAGAATAGTTTAATTAAGTATCCTAAATTTATATTGAAACCTATAATAATATATATAAAATATATGACGTATATTTTATATATATTATTTATGTTTATGGAGATATTTTATTGTTTTTATATTTTGTGTTTTATTCTTTATATTAAAAGAAGACTATATTAGGGGCTGCAGCGATTATGCTTGTAGTCTTTTTTAGATTTTATCAAGTATTCAATAAAAAATATATAGTTGATTTTTAAGATTATATTTAGTATATTGACTATATGCTTATTTAGAGGTGAAAAACATCAAATTTTCCAAGCTTTTACTAAGAAATAGCATATTTAAAAGGACACATATAATAATGATTTGTCCAGACGGGAGTAGATATGAACTTTACAAGAATCGCGGTAGACGCTATGGGCGGTGATAACTCACCAGTAGAGATAGTTAAAGGTGCAGTTCGCGCGGTCCAGGACAAGGATAACATAAAGGTTATATTAGTAGGTAAAGAAGAAGAGATAAATAAGGAACTAAGTAAGTATGAATATGATAAAGAAAGAGTAGATATTGTTCATGCTAGTGAAGTTATTATTAATGATGAATCTCCAACCTTAGCCATAAGGCGCAAGAAAGACTCATCAATGGTAGTAGCTCTAAATTTAGTAAAGAATAATCAAGCAGATGCTTTTGTTTCAGCTGGAAGTTCAGGGGCTGTATTAGCTGGTGGAATATTTATAGTAGGAAGAATAAAAGGTATAGAAAGAGCACCTTTGGCACCACTTATTCCAACCCTTAATGGCCATTCCCTCTTGGTTGACTGTGGAGCAAACGTAGATGCAACGCCGAGCCAATTAGTGCAGTTTGCAAGAATGGGTTCAGTTTATATGGAAGAAGTTGTGGGAATTAAGAATCCTACAGTTGCTATAGTTAATATTGGTACAGAAGAAGAAAAAGGGAATGCTTTAGTAAAAGAAACATATCCTTTACTAAAAGAATGCAAAGATATCAACTTTGTTGGTAGTATTGAATCTAGAAATATTCCTTTTGGAGAAGCTCATGTTATTGTATGTGAAGCTTTTGTAGGAAATGTTATACTAAAGCTTTATGAAGGTGTTGCCCTTGCATTAATGGACGTAGTTAAAAAAGCATTTATGACTAATACCAAAAGTAAAATAGGTGCCTTACTTGCCAAAGATGCTATTAAAGATTCACTCAAACTATTAACTTCAGATGATTACGGTGGTGCACCACTACTTGGTCTTAATGGACTTGTAATAAAGACTCACGGTAATTCTACCCATAAAGATATTAGAAATGCGATTATTCAATGTATTACATTTCACCAACAACAAATTAATGAAAAAATCAAAGAGAAAATAAGCTAAAAACATTTGCAAAAGATAATACTTAATGAATCGTTTTAAAAAGAAAGGAAGATATTATGGAATTAGAAAAGTTACAAAATATTATTAGTGAAGTTTTAAATGTTGATAAGAACGAAATCACAAAGGAAACTAAATTTGTTGATGATTTAGGAGCAGATTCATTAGATATATTTCAAATTATCATGGGGATAGAAGAAGAATTTGACATTGAAATTGATACTGATGAAGTTGAAAAAATCATGACAGTTGAAGATGTAATAGAAGAAATAAGAAATCTAGTATAATATTTTACACTAGGCCCTTTCAATTAGGAGATTCTCTTATAGGCTTTCCATTGAAAGGGTTATTTACTTTATGGAGATGATTAATGCGATGAATCAAAAGAATATTATAAATGCTGATTGGAAGAATTTTGAAGGTATTATAAAGTATGAATTTGTGAATAAGAACATTCTAAGGCAAGCACTTACTCACAGCTCTTACTCTAACGAAAGACAAATGCATAAGCTCTACAATAATGAGAGACTTGAGTTTCTTGGTGATGCTGTGTTAGAACTTGTAACAAGTGAGTATTTATTTAATACTCATCCCGATATGCCAGAAGGAGACCTAACTAGATTAAGGGCAACATATGTGCGGGAAAGGTCTCTAGCTTATTGTGCAAGGTATATGAATATGGGATCGTATTTGTTCCTAGGTAAGGGTGAGGATGCTACTGGCGGAAGAGATAGAGATTCTATTTTGTCAGATGCTTTGGAAGCTATAATAGGTGGAATATTCTTGGACGGTGGTTTTACTAATGCAAAAGAGTTTGTTACAAAAGAAGTACTTAATACAATTGAACAAGAAGAGCTCTTTTTCGATAGCAAGACTATCTTGCAAGAACTTATACAAAGTAAATATACTGATGCAATAAAGTATGAATTAATAAGTGAAGAAGGACCTGATCATAATAAAGAATTTACCGTTGCTGTAACTTTAAAAAACAAGAAGTTAGGTGAGGGTAAAGGAAAAACCAAAAAGGCAGCAGAGCAAGAAGCAGCCCATCAGGCCATAAAAATATTAAAAGCTGGAGTATAAAATGTATTTAAAAAGCATAGAAGTATATGGGTTTAAGTCCTTTGCAAATAAAATAATCTTTAAGTTTCAAGATGGTATTACAGGAATCGTAGGTCCAAATGGCAGTGGAAAAAGTAATGTAGCTGATGCAGTCAGGTGGGTTTTAGGAGAACAAAGTGCTAAGCAACTAAGAAGTTCTAAGATGGAAGATGTTATCTTTGCGGGAACAGAAAGTAGAAAACCTTTGTCTTATGCCTATGTTATACTTACCATGGATAATTCAGATCATGAACTTGCAATTGATTATGACGAGGTAACTGTTGCTAGGAGAGTGTATCGTTCTGGTGAAAGTGAATACCTACTTAATGGATCAGTCTGTAGACTTAGAGACGTAACTGATTTATTTACCGATACTGGTATAGGTAAAGAAGGTTATTCAATAATTGGACAAGGTCAAATAGAAAAAGTATTAAGTAGTAAACCTGAAGATAGAAGAGAATTATTTGACGAGGCAGCCGGTATTGGAAAATATAAAAAACGAAGAAATATTACAGAAAAGAACCTAGAAGAAGAAAGAAAAAACCTAGTTAGAATTGCTGACATCCTATCAGAAATTGAAAAAAGGCTTGAGCCTTTAAAAAAACAATCAGAAGATGCGAAACAATATCTAGGTATTTATGAAGAATTAAAGAAATTAGAAGCAAACCTATTTATAATTGAAAATGATAAAATTCGTAGTCTAAAAGAAGAAGTAGAAAATAAAACTAAAATCGCAGAGGATTCCTTGACTAATCTAAGGAAAGACTATTCAAAGTCAAAAGATGAATACGACAAACTTGAGATTTTATTAGAAAACTATAACACAGATATTGAAAATGATAAGCATATTCTTAGCGATAATAAGATCTTCATAGAAAAAAGTGAAGGTGAAATTAAGCTAATTAAAGAACAAATCCATGGCTTTAATAATCAATCCTTTCAAAGCCAAGAGCGTATAAAAGTATTAGAAGAAGATATAGAAGCTAAATCCCATGAAAAAGAAAATTATCTAGAAGAAAAGAAACAACTAGATAATGAGCTAGAGGCTATTGATGAAGAGCAGATTAATTATATTTCTAAAATAGAGGAAATCAAAGAATCCATTTCCATGTATTCTAATCAAATAGAAAAATACAATAATGACATTATTGAGTCTCTCAATAAAGAATCTAATGATAGAAGTATCTTACAAAGATATGAAACTCTCTTAGAACAAAACGTTAATAGGAAGTCTGAAATAGACGAAAAGATTGTCCAGTATAATGTACAAGAGGGAAATGTAAATAATGAACTAAAAACTTCCCATGATAATTTGCAAAAACTCATTAGTGAAACAAAGGATTTTAATGAAAAAGCTAGAGAATGCGAAGTCTTAATTCATTCCATACAAGAAGAAATTGATAGATTAACAGTTAATATTAATGAAAAACAACAATTATATCATAGTGAAAGATCTAGACTTAATTCTTTATTTAACATGACCGAACGCTATGAAGGATATGGTAATAGTATTCGAAAAATCATGGACTTGAAAAACAATCAAGTTGGAATACACGGTGTTGTAGCAGATTTAATTAGAGTAAATAAAGAATATGAGACAGCTATTGAAACTGCCTTAGGCGGAAGCATACAAAATATTGTTACAGATAATGAAAACACAGCTAAGAGACTTATTAATTATTTAAAACAGAATAAGTATGGACGAGCTACCTTTCTTCCTCTTACAGGAATTAAAGGAAGTAACAATAATTACTCCCCTAATTTGCTTAGTGAACCAGGTGTAATTGGCTTTGCTGATTCCCTTGTAGAAATTGATGATTCCTATAGAAACTTAGCAAGTTATTTATTAGGAAGAAACCTAGTTGTAGATAATGTAGATAATGCCATTGCTCTTTCAAAAAAGTATAATCAAAGTCTAAGAATAGTCACACTAGAAGGAGAACTACTTAATCCTGGGGGCTCTATGTCTGGTGGTGCTTATAGAAATACAAGTAATCTTCTTGGAAGACGTAGGGAAATTGAAGAGTTAGAAAAGCTTGTAAGTAGCTTAAGTGTTTCACTAAATAAGCTTACTAATAAAAAAGAAGAGAATAAGAAAAGAAAGTCTGAGTATAGGCAAGAATTAGAAAGTATAAAAGGCCAGCTACAAACCTTATCACTAAAGCAAAATACAATTGAGCTTAGTAGACAACAGTTACTTGCAAACAAGGAAAGTATTAGACTTGCCTTTGAAGAATATAAAGACACAATTAATGAGATAAAGAATAAAGAAATAGACTTACAAGATAATATTAATAAGTTTAGGGATGTTTTATCTAATAATGAAGCCCTGCGTAAAGAGACTGAGACTAATATTGAAGAAATCCATTGTATCTTAGCTAAGAAGCAAGAAGAACAAAGTAAATTATTAGAGGAACAATCATCAATTAATATTAAACATTCTACAATCCAACAAAAAAATGACAATCTTATTGAGAATGTAAAAAGAATAAAAGGAGAAATCTCTAAGTTATATAGTGATAGGAACAATATAGAAGAAACACTTGGTGACTTTTCTAGTCAAATTTCTTTAAAAGAGAATGAATTAAAAGAATTGGAAAGTAGTATTGAAAAAGAAAAGCTTAATATAATAGAGCTTGAGAATAACATAGCTAACAAGACAAAAATAAAAGATAATGAAACCAACAATTATAAAAACATATTTAGCCAAAGAGAAAGAATCTCTAGTGAAATTAATGAATTAGATAAAGAGTTGCTAAGACTAAACAACCAAGATGAAAAGTATACCAATCAAATAGACCTTCAAATTAATCATATTTGGGAGACTTATGAACTTACATATACTAGTGCCTTAGGTTATAGAGATGCTAGCATTAAGAATTTGGGCGAAACTAAAAAAGAAGTTTCTAGTTTAAGGGCACAAATGAAGGGACTAGGAAGTGTAAATGTTGAAGCAATAGAAGACTATAAAGAAACATCAGAAAGATATGAGTTCCTATCAAAACAAAAAGAGGACTTGCAACAATCAGAAGAAAACTTACTTGGAATAATAAATGAGCTTGAAGATGGAATGCGCAAACAATTTGCTGAAAAGTTTCATGCTATCAAAAAAGAGTTTGCTGTGGTTTTTAGTGAACTTTTTGGTGGAGGAAAGGCTTCCCTAGAATTAACAGCAGATGAAGACATATTAACTGCTGGAGTAATTATTACAGCTCAGCCACCAGGAAAAAAACTTCAAAATATGATGCAGCTTTCTGGTGGAGAGAAAGCTCTTACTGCGATTTCCTTATTATTTGCTATTCAAAACTTGAAGCCTTCTCCCTTTTGTTTATTAGATGAAATTGAAGCAGCATTAGATGAATCCAATGTTGATAGATTTGCAAAATACTTACAAAAGCTATCTAAAAACACTCAATTTATTGTAATTACCCATAGAAGGGGTACAATGAATTCGGCTGATGTTTTATATGGTATAACAATGCAAGAAAAGGGTGTTTCTGCCCTAGTTGCAGTTAATTTAATAGAAAATGAATTAGAAAATTAGGAATTTACTAGGAGGTTAAAATGGAAGAAAAGAAAAAGGGTTTTTTTGGACGGTTAGTAGAGGGCCTTACAAAAACTAGAAACAACTTATTTTCTGGATTAGAATCATTATTTAGCGGTTCTAGTATAGATGAGGATTTCTATGAAGAGTTAGAAGAAATTCTAATAATGGCCGATTTAGGTATAAACACTACAACAAAGATAATAGATAATCTAAAAGAAAAAGTTAAAGAAAATAAAATTAAAGATCCTCAAGAATGCAAAGAGCTCCTTGTTCAAAGTATTAAAGAACAAATGGAAAACAAAGAAGATACTTATGATTTTGAAGATAAAAAGTCTGTAGTTATGGTAATTGGAGTTAATGGTGTAGGAAAAACCACGTCCATTGGTAAGCTTGCAAGTCAATTAAAGTCCAAGGGCAATAAGGTTGTAGTAGCTGCAGCAGATACATTTCGTGCCGCTGCAATTGAACAACTAACTGAATGGACTAATAGGGCAGGTGTAGATGTTATTGCACAAAAGGAAGGTTCTGATCCTGCAGCAGTAGTTTATGACGCTGCTAATGCGGCAAAATCAAGAAATGCAGATACCCTAATAATTGATACTGCAGGAAGGCTTCACAACAAGAAAAACCTAATGGAAGAGCTTAAAAAGATTGACCGAGTAGTTTCTAGAGAATGGCCAGAAGCAAATAGGGAAACCCTTATAGTCTTAGATGGTACCACAGGCCAAAACGCCTTAGTACAAGCTAAACAGTTTAGTGAAGTTGCCAAGGTAACAGGAATTGTAATAACTAAACTCGATGGAACAGCAAAAGGTGGTATTGCTATAGCAATCCAGTCAGAACTTGGAATACCAATAAAATACATTGGTGTGGGAGAAAAGATTGATGATTTACAAAAATTCAATGCCGATGATTTTATTGATGCTTTATTTAGTGTGAAGGAGAAATAAATAAATGATGACATTAGATAAGTTTGAAGAAGCTGTTGAACGGGTCCACGAAGTTACACTTAAAACAAGCTTGATTTATAGTGAATACTTTTCAAAAGAATCAGGTAACAAGGTTTATTTAAAGCCTGAGAACATGCAGTTAACAGGTGCATATAAAGTTAGAGGGGCTTATTACAAAATAAGTACCTTATCTGAGGAAGAAAGAAGTAAGGGCTTAATCACTGCCTCTGCAGGTAACCATGCCCAGGGTGTGGCTTATGCAGCAAAGAAGTTTGGTGCAAAAGCTATAGTAGTAATGCCAACTACAACACCATGGATTAAAGTAAACCGTACAAAAAGTTATGGTGCTGAAATTATTTTACATGGTGATATATATGATGAAGCTTGTGAATATGCATATAAGCTAGCTAAAGAAAATGCCTATACCTTTATTCATCCCTTTAATGATGAAGTTCTTGCTACGGGCCAAGGTACTATTGCCATGGAAATATTTCAAGAACTACCAACCATAGATATAATATTAGTTCCTATGGGAGGAGGAGGACTTGCCTCAGGTGTTTCCACCCTAGCTAAAATGTTAAATCCAAGTATAAAAGTGATTGGTGTGGAACCAGCTAATGCTAACTGTATCCAAGAATCCATGAAAGAAGGTAAGGTTGTAACCTTACCAAGTGTTGATACTATTGCCGATGGTACTGCGGTAAAAACTCCTGGCGAAAAGATATTTCCTTACATACAAGAGAATATAGACCAAATCATTACTGTAGATGACCACGAGTTAATCGTTTGTTTCCTTGATATGATAGAAAACCACAAGATGGTGGTGGAAAACTCAGGCCTACTTACTGTTGCAGCATTAAAGCATCTTAATTGTGAGAATAAAAAGGTTGTATCTATTTTAAGTGGCGGTAATATGGACGTTATTACTTTATCATCGGTAGTACAACATGGACTAATCCAAAGAGGCCGTGTATTTACCCTATCAGTATTATTACCAGATAGACCTGGTCAATTGGTAAATGTTGCATCTATAGTAGCAAAAGCCCAAGGAAACGTAATCCGCCTAGACCATAACCAGTTTGTAACAACCAACCGTAACAGCGCTGTTGAATTAACAATTACTATGGAGGCTTTCGGACACGAACACAAAGACCAAATTGTCGAAGCCTTAAGAGAAGCTGGTTATGTACCTAAACTAATCCAGCCTAAAAATCTATACATTTAAAAATTTATATTTAGTATATATATATTATAAATAGGTGGAAACAACAATAGACTGTTTCCACCTATTTGGAAATTATAGCCATAAATATTAAGAGTTTTTAGTGATTAATTAGATTTACATATATTGGAATTGGTGATATAATATATTAACCTTTATAATCTTGCTTTGATTTATGCCTACAAAAGATATTTACATAGTATTAAGTCTATTAACTCCAAGTTCACTCAGAGTTTTATTTTTCTATTTACATCTAAGTTATAGTCAAAAACATATTATTAAATTCCAAAACTCATCAACTATTATTATTTTAAAATCACTACTAGATTACTTGTTATGTTTTATGCTAAAAGAGATTGACAAATAGCTAATAATAATATATCATAACTTTAAGAACATTAGTTCGGACATAGAAAAGGAGTAATATAATGGCCAAAGATGATAAAATAAGAGCATTAGATGCTGCTGTTTCTCAAATTGAAAAACAATTTGGTAAAGGTTCTATTATGAAGCTGGGTACTGACCATGGGGATGTTTCTATTCAAACCACTCCAACAGGTTCCCTTAGTCTTGATATTGCTTTAGGAGTTGGTGGTATTCCTAGAGGAAGAATTATTGAAGTATATGGACCAGAATCAAGTGGTAAGACTACTGTAGCCCTACATATGGTAGCAGAAGTCCAAAAAAGAGGTGGGATAGCTGCTTTTGTTGATGCAGAACATGCCCTAGATCCTAATTATGCCAAAAATATAGGCGTGGATATAGATAATTTATATATATCTCAACCAGATAATGGAG
Organism: uncultured Lachnospiraceae bacterium; assembly: GCA_964582385.1. Lineage (GTDB taxonomy): Bacteria > Bacillota > Clostridia > Lachnospirales > Lachnospiraceae > JAAYRG01. The sequence continues at coordinate 4,837 of CAZOSE010000030.1, read as the reverse complement.
AGCAAGGGCTTGAAATTGCAGAAACTATGGTACGTTCTGGTGCCGTTGAAATTGTTGTTATTGACTCAGTTGCTGCACTAGTACCTAGAGTGGAGATTGATGGTGAGATGGGTGATTCTCACATGGGATTACAAGCAAGACTTATGTCACAAGCTCTTAGAAAGCTAACAAGTGTAATCAGTAAGTCTAACTGTTCAGTAATCTTTATTAACCAGCTTAGAGAAAAGATAGGAATAGTTTTTGGTAACCCTGAGACTACTACAGGTGGACGTGCACTGAAGTTTTATTCTTCAATTAGGTTAGATGTTCGCCGTATAGAATCTCTTAAGCAAAGTGGAGAGTTTGTAGGTAATAGAACTAGAATTAAGGTTGTTAAGAATAAAGTTGCACCTCCTTTTAAAGAAGCAGAATTTGATATTATGTTTGGTCAAGGAATATCTAGAGAAGGTGATGTTCTAGATATTGGTGCTGAAGAGGATATAATTAATAAAAGTGGTTCTTGGTATGCCTACAAGGATATTAAGATTGGTCAAGGAAGAGAGAATGCTAAGCAGTTCTTGAGAGAGAATCCTGATATCTTCTATGAAGTAGAAAAACAAATTAGAGAAAAGCATAATTTATCTATCGATGATCTTGTTAAACCAACTCCTGCCCCAGCAACCCCATCTAAGGAAGCTGAAAGTAAGGAAAAGAAATAATTAGCTTTAATTAAGTTAATTAATATTATATAATTACAATTATTAAGAAAGTAATATAGTCTGATAAAACATTAGAATGTTTTTTAATTAAATAATTAATAAGCATAAGAGTCTGCTAAAAGTAATAAACTTTTTCAGACTCTTAAGTTTTATCTATGTATAGGATTATAAAAACTTAATTACAAAAAAGAATTTCGCAAATACCTAATAAAAAGAATTAATGTAAGGAGATTTTATGTATATAACAAAAATCGAAAACTTTGGAAAAAGCAAACTAAAAATATATATTGATGAAGAGTATAGGTTTTGGATATATAGTAGAGAAATAAAAAAACTTTCAATAAATGAAGATGAAGAAATATCAGCAGAAAAATATAACAAACTTTACAAACTTAATCTTTCAAGGGCCAAAAGGCAAGTAATGAATATCTTACAACGTATGGACAAAACAAAGCATGAGATTATTACAAAGTTAAAACAAGCAGGCCATAATGATGATATTATTAGTGAAACCCTAGTCTATATTGATGGATATAATTATATTGACGATGAAAAATATGCAAGGCAATATGTTAGATATAAGCGTGACAATCTAAGTAAGAGAGAAATAGTCAACAAGTTATTGATAAAAGGTGTTTCAAAAGAAGTTGCCATGGAAGCTATATTAGATGAATATGAAAGTGAAGAAACTGCAATAATAAAGGCTATCAACAAAAGAAGAAGAACAAATCAAGAATTATCAGAAGATGATAAAAGAAAACTATCTGCAAGTTTGTATAGAAAAGGTTTTGAATTAGATTCAATAAGAAAGCATATAGAAGACTTTGAGGCATAAGAACTAACTTCCAAGTTTTTCTTTTTCAACCATAAATATTCTGATATGTTAAATTTATGTAAAAAAGTAATAAAAAAACTTTATTAATTGCAATAATTTTTTCTTTGAAGTATAATGGAATAGGTGTTTTTTAAAAATACAATTTTAAAAAAATATGTAATGGAGGGCAGAATATGAATAAAACATCGCAATTGTCGGCAATTGATAGAATAAATGCTTTATTGGATAACAATAGTTTTGTTGAAGTTGGTAGTTTAGTTACTCGTAGAAATACTGACTTTAATTTATCGGCAGAAGAAGTTCCAGCAGACGGTGTAATAACTGGATATGGACTAATTGATAGTAGATTAGTATATATATATTCCCAAGATACATCAGCATTAAATGGAACTATTGGTGAGATGCATGCAAGAAAAATAGTTCATCTATATGATTTGGCTCTTAAAGTAGGTGCTCCAATTATTGGTTTAATTGATAGTGCAGGTATGAGACTTCAAGAAGCGACAGATGCACTAGATGCTTTTGGCATGATTTATCAAAAGCAAGTAGCAGCCTCAGGTATAATACCACAAATCACAGCAGTACTAGGTAACTGTGGTGGTGGAGCAGCGGTATTAACAGCTTTAAGCGATTTTACATTTATAACAGAAGAAAGTGGTAAATTATTTGTTAATTCGCCAAATACACTAGATGGTAATTATACATCAAAATTAGATACTAGTAAGGCTTCATTTAGAGGAAGTTCTGGAACAGTTGATTTTGTTTACCAAGACGACCAAGAAGTAATAGAAGGTATTAAAGAGCTGATATCTATTTTACCAGATAATAATGGTGAGGATACTTCTTATGAAGAATCCGCTGATGATTTAAACCGTTTAGTATCTAATTTTTCAAATGAATTAGAAGATACTAGCAAGGCTTTAGCTGATTTATCAGATAACAACTTATTTGTTGAAGTTAAAGCAGGCCATGCTAAAGATATGGTAACAGGTTTTATCCGACTTAATGGAATGACAGTAGGAGCAGTTGCAAACCGTACGAAGATTACTGACCAAGAAGGTAAAGTTGTAGAGTCATTTGAGGCCACTTTATCCACAGAAGGCTGCCTAAAAGCGGAGAGCTTTATAAGGTTTTGTGATAGTTTTAACATTCCTATTCTTACACTTACCAATGTTGCTGGCTTTAAGGCTACAGTAGAAGAAGAACAAACTATAGCAAGAGCAGCAGCAAAATTAACTTACGCATTTACAAGTGCAACTGTAGCTAAAGTAAATCTTATTATAGGTAAAGCTTTCGGTTCTGCTTATATAACTATGAATTCCAAACATATAGGTGCTGACTTAGTTTTTGCACTAGACAAGGCTCAGATTGGTATGATGGATGCTAAATCTGCTGCACAAATTATGTATGGAGAAGATAGCGACCTAGTTAATGAAAAGGCTAAAGAGTATACTAGCCTACAGTCTAGTGCTGAATCAGCTGCAAAAAGAGGTTATGTTGATGCAATTATCGACGCTTCTTCCTCTAGAAAACATCTAATTTATGCATTTGAAATGTTATTTACAAAGGCTTATGAACTTCCAAGCAAAAAGCATGGAACTGTTTAAATCATATAGTTTATATAAGAATATTAGATAGGAGGAGTTCATGAATACTATGAAGTTTTTACCGTTTTTAACATCTTCACTTGCTGAGAGAATGCAAGAAGCAGGACTTAATACACTAATTGGAATGGGTATTGTAGTTGTTGTGTTAATTTTTATTGCATTTGTAATTTATTTGTTTAAATTCATTCCAGGTAATAAAGACAATAAAACCAAAGAGTCTAAAAAAAAACACAGTAATAAACAATCAGAAGTAAATAAACCAGCATCTAAAAGTACAGGTATACAAGATACAAAGGCTAATGACCTAGAAGACAATCCGGATCTTGTTGCAGTAATTACAGCTGCAATTATGGCAAATGATAATGAGCTTGTTGCGGTAATTACAGCGGCTATTATGGCCAGTATGGTAGAAGAAGGAATTGAAGTTCCAGCAGATGGATTAGTAATCAGGTCAATTCGTAGAAAAACTACTTATAAAAAATAAGATGAACTAAAATTAAGGAGGAATTATTAATGAAAAATTATACAATAACAGTTAATGGAGTGGCATATGAAGTAACAGTACAAGAAGGAGTAGGGGCACCACAGGTAGCACCAACTTATGTAGCACCAGCTCCAGTAGTAGCACCTGCACCAGTAGCAGCACCAGCTCCAGTAGCGGCCCCAGCCCCAGCTCCAGTAGCAGCACCAGCACCAACAGGGGCACAAGGAAGTATTGAAGTAGAATCACCAATGCCAGGAAAAATCCTTTCCGTAGCTGTAAAAGTAGGTCAAGCTGTTAGTAAAGGTGACGTAGTAGTTATCCTTGAAGCAATGAAGATGGAAAATGAAATAGTAGCTAATGAAGACGGTACAGTTGCTAGTATTAATGTTACATCAGGTCAAATGGTTGAATCAGGCGAAATAATCGCAACATTTAACTAATAATATATGACTTACTGATTTGTTTTATCTAATTATGAAATTACTTTTTATATTAATTGGGATAAGACTAATTTGATATAACCTAAAATTTAATTTATAGAAAAAGATAGAGGAGATCATATGGATTATATAACAGGCATTTTAAGTGATTTAGCACAGCAATCTGCCTTTAATGAGTTAACATATAAGAACCTTATAATGATTATAGTTGCATGTATATTTCTATACTTAGCAATTGCAAAAGACTATGAGCCATTATTATTAGTTCCAATAGCATTTGGTATGCTACTTGTTAACTTATTCCCTGGTATTATGTTACCACCTACTACAGATTCACTGGGTAACCACCAAGCGGGAGGATTGTTATACTATTTCTATTTAGGAGATGAGTGGGGAATTTTCCCTTCCCTTATATTTATGGGGGTTGGAGCTATGACTGACTTTGGTCCTTTAATAGCTAACCCTAAAAGTTTCCTATTAGGAGCAGCAGCACAATTTGGTGTGTTTTCAGCTTACTTACTAGCTGTTTTATTTGGTTTTACTGATGGAGCAGCAGGATCAATAGGTATTATAGGTGGTGCAGATGGACCAACATCCATTTATTTAGCAGCACGATTAGCACCTGAACTACTTGGACCTATTGCAGTAGCGGCATATTCATATATGTCATTAGTACCGATTATTCAACCACCAATTATGAGAGCACTAACTACCAAAGATGAGCGTAAAATAAAGATGAATCAATTAAGAAAAGTTTCAAAAACAGAGAAAAT
>CAZOSE010000029.1:10491-15993 GCA_964582385.1 uncultured Lachnospiraceae bacterium | reverse complement strand
CTAACTTAGGTGTGGTTGATCTTCCTGAAAGTGATGGCTTTGTAATTGCTGATATACCAGGTTTAATTGAAGGTGCATCAGAAGGTATTGGATTAGGCCATGAGTTTTTAAGACACATTGAAAGAACAAGAATGATTATACATGTGGTAGATGCTGCCTCTACAGAGGGTAGAGATCCAATTGAGGATATTAATATAATCAATAGTGAGCTAAAGGCCTATAATGAAGAGCTAGCAAGTAGACCCCAAGTAATTGCTGCTAACAAGATAGATGCTATATATGGTGAAGACCAAGATGAAATTATAGATACATTAAAAAAGGAATTTGAACCAAAAGGAGTAAAAGTGTTTCCAATTTCAGCTGTTAGTGGAGCAGGAATTAATGAACTTTTTTACTATGTAAAACAAAAGTTAGATACTATTGAAGTAAAACCAATTGTTTTCCAACAAGAATTTATTCCAGAAAAAGAATATACTTTAGACGAATCTTTTGAAGTTAAAAAGGATTCAGAAGGATTATTTATTGTTGAAGGACCAAAGATTGAGAGAATGTTAAACAGTACTAATTTAGAAACAGCAAAAGGTCTTAATTTCTTCCAAACCTTCTTAAAAGAGAATGGTATACTTGAAGAATTAGAGAAACTTGGCATTGTTGATGGAGATACTGTTAGATTATATGGTTGGGAATTTGATTATTATAAATAATGAAAGGAGCGTGTTAAGATAATGACAAGTAAACAAAGAGCTTACTTAAGAAGTTTAGCGTCCACAATGGATCCTATATATAGAATTGGTAAGTCTAGTATTTCTCCTGAAATGACTAAAGGAATTGATGAAGCCCTTGAAGCTAGGGAACTTATAAAAATAAGTGTACTAAATAACTGTGCAGATGATCCTAGAGAAATGGCTGAAACATTAGGAGCTAGAACAAGATCTCAGGTTGTTCAGGTAATTGGACACAAAATTACCCTATATAGAGAATCAAAAAATAACAAGAAAATTCAACTTCCAAAATAGTATAATTTGTTATACAATATTTAAATAAAAAGTAGGTGAATAACATATGAAGAAGATTGGTATTATGGGTGGTACTTTTGATCCAATTCATAATGCACATCTAACTTTAGCAGAGTGCTCATATGAGCAATTTGGTTTAAATAAGGTATGGTTTATGCCGTCAAAAAGCCCACCCCACAAACGTGGTAACCTAGTCGAAAGTCAAGAACATCGAACAAATATGATAAAAAGAGGGATAGAAGATAACCCTCACTTTCAATTTTCAGATTTTGAATTAACTAGGGATGGTTTAACGTATACTGTAGATACATTATCAAGGTTAACTAATATGTACGATAATACTCCTTTTTATTTTATAATAGGTGAGGATTCTCTATTTGCAATTGAAACATGGAAGGATCCTGATAAATTATTTAAGCTAGCACATATTATTATTGCAAGGCGTGGACTTCATGAAGAGGATTTAATTAAGGATAAGATAAAACATTTAAAGAATAAATTTCAATCAAAGTCAATAAACCTTTTAGATTCTCCAATATCCAATATATCATCAAACTTTATTCGCAATAATGTAAAACTTAATAAATCAATTAAATATTATGTTCCTGCAAAAGTTGAAGAATACATTTATCAAAACAAGTTATATATTTAAGGTACGGAGGATTAATGGACTTATTATATTTACAATATAAAGTTAAAAAAAGGTTTACTAAAGATAGATTCAATCATACACTTGGTGTTCAAACTACAAGTTTTTGCCTAGCCCTTTTTTATGGTGCAGATTACAATAAGGCAGGTTATGCAGGATTATTACATGATTATGCCAAATCTATGACTGATAAAGACTTGCTAAGAAAAAGCAAGAAACTAAGCAAAAGTAAGAAACTAGGCTTTACTATTTCTAAAGCAGAAAAAGAAAGCCCCTACTTACTCCATGGAAAAATTGGGGCATATTATGCTAAGTATAAGTTTAATATAGAAGATAAAGATATATTGAATGCAATTACTTATCATACGACAGGAAGACCAAATATGTCATTGCTAGAGAAGATTGTATTTGTTGCTGACTATATTGAACCAAACAGAAGAGAAGCTAATAACCCGAGTTTGAAAAGGGTTAGGAAACTTGCCTTTATGAATATAGACTTAGCAGTAATAGAAATATTAAAATCTACAATTGATTATTTAGCTACTGATGATAGAAAAATTGATCCTCTAACTATTGACACATATAATTATTATAAAGATATTATAAAAAACAAAAACAGAATGGAAGGTAATAGATGACGAATTCTTTAAAAATGGTTCAAATTGCATACAAAGCTCTAGAAGAAAAGAAAGCTGAAGATATCACTGTAATTGATATATCAAGGATCTCAAGTATTTCTGATTATTTTATTATTACTAATGGCACAAGTCAACCACACATTGTATCTTTAATTGATGGGGTTTCAAAAGATTTAGATAAAGCTGGGTTTAATTCCAAAACAGTAGAAGGTGGAAGGTCAGCTACCTGGACTTTAATAGACTTTTTTGATATTGTAGTCCATGTATTTACTAAGGAAGATAGAGGTTTCTATAATCTTGAAAGAATATGGAGAGATGGAAGAGTCCTTACTGAAGAAGAGATTTTTAATAATAAAAATTAAAAGAGATTTTATAAAATGAATAATTTAATTAGAGGTTTTATAGCTAAACTCCTAAAAGAAAATAAAGAAGGAATATATAGAGTAATAGGCGCTGTATCGGTAGTTCTAGTAATCGTATTGCTTGATTTTGAGTGTGTTTTTCAAAAACACTTGAATATACCTTGCTTAGGCTGTGGTATGACAAGAGCTTGGAAATCTCTACTAAAGGGTAACTTTGCTCAAGCTTACGAATACCACAGGGCTTACTGGACTGTGCCTTTTTACTTTTTGTATATATTTAAAGGGAATTTTATATTTAAGAAACATTTATGGGATATTATTATCATAATATTTATAGTAATAGTGTTTATTGAAAATTATTTATACTCATATATATTATTTTAAGGAGGTTACTAATGTATTGTAGAAATTGTGGTAATGAGATGGACGACATAGCTTCTGTATGCATCAAGTGTGGAGTAGCAAAAGGGGATGGAAACACCTTTTGTAATAACTGTGGCAATACAATTCATGCAAATGCAGATTTTTGTCCCCAGTGTGGTGCTATAACTAATAAAAAAGTTGTTTATGAAGATGGTCAAAAGTCAAAAATAGCTGCGGGAATACTTGGAATACTACTAGGTGTAATAGGTGTACATAACTTTTATCTAGGGTATACAAACAAAGCTATAGCTCAATTACTTTTAGGGACTGTTGGTGTAATTTTATGTGGTCTAGGTCCTGTTGCATCTGGAATATGGGGTTTAGTTGAAGGTATTATGATTCTTACTGGAAGTATTGATAAGGATGCAAAAGGTGTACCTTTACAAGATTAATAAAACAATAAGGTGATAATTTACTATATGAATTATCACCTTATTGTTTTATGTAAGTCTATATTAAGATAATAGTCTAATTCTAGAACATACGGAATAAGCCAATTACTTTACCAAGAATAGAAACATCATCTACAATGATTGGATCCATGAAATCATTCTCTGGTTGTAAGCGGTAATAACCAGCTTCTTTATAGAAACTTTTAACAGTAACTTCATCTTCAATAAGTGCAACTACAATATCACCATCAATGGCTGTGTTTTGTCTTTGAACAAGTATTTGGTCTCCATCATAAATGCCAACATTAATCATGCTTTCTCCTATGACTTTAAGCATAAAAGTTTCTTTATTAGGCATAAACTCAGATAATAGTGGAAAATATCCATCAATATTCTCAACTGCTAATATTGGTTGGCCAGCAGTAATAGACCCTACCATAGGCACATTAACAAGTTCTCTTCTAGATAGGTTAAACTCATCATCTATAATCTCAATGGCACGTGGTTTTGAAGGATCTCTTCTTATATATCCATTCTTCTCTAAGGTTTCAAGATGTGAATGCACAGATGAAGTTGACTTTAGATTAACAGCAATACACATCTCTCGAACAGAAGGAGGATATCCCCTCTCTAATAAATGTTCTTTTATAAATCCTAAAATTTCGCTTTGTTTCTTGCTAATATTACCTTTGCTCATAATATCCTCCCATTTATTTTTCTTCATTAGCTGTTTGTAGAACTTTCTTTTGTAACTAACTAAATTTAGTTCATTGTATCATATCTTGTTAAAAAATGCAAAACTAATGTTCGTTTCTTAAGCGAAAATATGTTCTGTTTTGGTGTTGACAAACGAACGTTCGTTTTGTATAATATCTTTGAAGAGAAACACACGTTCGTTTTAAGAGTTTTAACTTATATAATGTCTAAGTCGTTAACTATCTATTTAATTGGAGGTATTACCATGATCAAAAGAAGAAGCAGCAATTCAATGAGAAGTTTTATTTACAAGTTTGTTATTATGATATTATCATTGATTATCATCTTACTTATGGGCTTATATTTTAATTCTGATAATGTATCCGCAGATAACCCTACTAATCGTAATAAGCAAGTAGTTAGTATACGTATAGAAAAAGGGGACACATTATGGGATATTGCTAAAGAATATATGACAGAAGAGTATAATGATATTAATGAATATATAAAAGAGATTAAGCTTAGTAATGGATTATATACAGATACAATTCACGAAGGACGCTATTTAATAGTTCCGTATTTTGTAGAAGCTAGCAATAATATTAGAACATCACGTTTAGATTGATTAGATTAATATACAGGGTATTATTCTGATACATATTTAATAACTTATAAAAGCAAAATTGTCATGCCCAGTTATGAGCTTTTCTAAGAATAATTCCTCATAACATAAGCATGACAAAAGACTAGTAAATTATCTAACTTTTCCAATACCAGGACTAAGAGTCCTTAATGAATTTAATACTGCAATAACAGTAACTCCCACATCGGCAAAGATAGCCAACCAAAGGGATGCAAGTCCAAAGGCACTTAATATCAACACTAATATCTTGATCCCAATAGCAAAGATTGTATTCTGCTTAGCAATATTTAGAGTCTTTTGAGATATCTTCACAGCTGTAATTATTTTAGAGGGTTCATCAGTCATAATAACGATGTCTGCTGCTTCTATTGCAGCATCCGACCCTAATCCACCCATGGCTATTCCTATATCCGCTAATGCTAAAACAGGTGCATCATTTATTCCATCACCAACAAAAGCAACCTTTCCATATTTCTCAGGTTTCGCTAACATGTCTTCAATTATATATACTTTATCTGCTGGTAAAAGTTCACTGTATACTTCTTCTATGCCTAACCTATCTGAAACTTTCTTAGCGACTTTATTGCTATCACCAGTTAACATTGCTATATGTCTTATCTTGGTATCTTTTAGTTCTTTAATTGCCTTTATTGAATCAGATTTAATTTCATCTGCAATTAATA